>CALGYL010000028.1 GCA_937934775.1 uncultured Clostridia bacterium | reverse complement strand
TACGAGATGCCTAAGTGACTGGAGTTCAGACGTGTGCTCTTCCGATCTGTTGGGAACGCAAACGCGCGGATTGTCACCAGATTTGGATCTGTTGACCGTTTGTGACTTTCCAAACCGCTTTATAAATGATATAATGCGAGAAATTCTGTACGCTGATCGGAGGATACCCCATGCGCAGAAAAGACTTGGAAGTCCTGGACAAGGAGCAACTGAAGCAGGTCCTCGAATGCTGCAAAGTGTGCCGTCTGGGCATCACGGATGAAATCCCCTACATTGTGCCGATGAATTTCGGCTACGCTTGGGACGACCATCTGACGCTCTACTTCCACAGCGCGCCCCGGGGCCGCAAGATCGACCTTCTGATGCAGCACCCGAAGGTTGCGTTTGAAATGGACTGCGACCATCAGTTGGTGGGGGGCTCCACCGCCTGCCGCTACACCTACAAGTATTCCAGCCTGATGGGCGTGGGCGAGGCGCGCTTCCTCGAGGATTACGAGGAGAAGCTCATGGCGCTCAAAGCCGTTATGAAACAGGTCAGCGGGACGGATGATTACGCATACGACGAACTGGCGGTCAAAAGCGTCGCGGTATTTGCCGTGGACGCCGCCGAAGTGATCGGCAAGGTGCGCTGACTCGAGACCGGAAAAGTAAGGAGAAAAGAGATGAAGAGAAAACTCGCGGCGCTCTTTCTGGCGCTGATTCTGACGGCTTCGGTCGCGCTGCCCGCGCTTTCGCAGACCGTCGAGGAAGAACTGAATACCTACTGGGAGAAAGCCAACCCGCTCTACGCGCAGATCTCGGCTCTGGGCACGCGGCAGGCGGAGATTTACAAGCAGTTCGGGCTGTCGCTGGACGACGACAGCAGCGATCAACCGATGGAAGACGCCCAGTATGAGCAGTACGTCAAGGGGCTGGGCGTTTTGAGCGACGACGAACTCAAGACACTGATGGACACCAACGCCAAGATCGTCAAGCTGTCGGATGAGATCGACGCGCTCACCGCCCGGCACGATGCCTCCGACGACACCACAGAGCAGGGCGTTCTGGAAAACCTGATTCACTATAAGCAGGACCTGATCAGCCAGGCGACCAAGTCCGTGGCCGATCTGGACGATAAAGTCCGCGTCGCCGAGGAAACCAACTATGTGATGGGCCTGAAGGGCCTGACCGACGACGCCCGGCAGGAGCTGCTCACCATGTACGCCACACAGCGGGATGTCGAAAAGCAGCTGGCCGTGCTGGACGACGCGCTGAGCGAGGCGGCCAGCGCCCAACTCTACGGGGAAAACGGCTGATCCCCAGCCATGCCATAACAAGAGGCGCCGCAGCCCAGCCGGGCCGCGGCGCTTTTATCCTGCCGGACGGTATTATTCCATGTACTTTTTAAGATCCCCGTAACCCATTTCATCCATCCGCTCGTAGGGAATGAATTTCAGCGCTGCGCTGTTGATGCAGTATCGAATGCCCGTAGGGGATTCCCGGTCGCCGTCAAACACGTGGCCCAGATGCGAATCGCCCGCGCGGCTTCGGACCTCGGTCCGGATCATGCCGTGCGTGCGGTCGCGGCGGTAGACCATCGCGTTTTCATCAATGGAGCGGGCAAACGCGGGCCAGCCGCAGTCGCTTTCGTACTTGTCCTTCGAAGTGAACAGCGGTTCGCCGGTAGCGGCGTCCACATATAGCCCCTTCTCGTCGAACCGCCAGTACTCGCCTTCGAAGGGGCGCTCGGTGGCGCTCTCCTGGGTGACCGCGTACTGGATGGGCGTCAGCTTTGCCCGAAGCGCGTTGTCGTCCGGCCGCAGATAGCCCTTCGGGTCGATGGTCAGGTTCTTGGCCCGGACGAACGCGGCCGCGCTCAAGTGACAATAGCCGCCCGGGTTCTTGTCCAGGTAGTCCTGGTGGTAGGCCTCCGCCGGGTAGAACGAGGTCAACGGCTCGATCAAAACGCGGAATTCTTCCCTGCGTCCTTTTTCGATCTCCGCCGCCCGCTCGATCAGGGGCCTGTCGTCCGGGTTCTCATAGAAGATGCCGGTCTGGTACTGGGGCCCAATGTCATTGCCCTGTCGGTTTTCAACGGTTGGATCGATCACCGAGAAAAACAGCCAGACAAGCGCCTCCAGGCTGATTTCCTCCGGATCGTAGGTAACACGCACGGTCTCCCGGTGTCCGGTCTTGCCGGTACAGACCTGCTCGTAGGTGGGGTTTACCGCGTGCCCGTTGGCGTAGCCGCTGACCGCGTCCATAACGCCCGGCGCCATGCTCATCAGTTTTTTCATACCCCAAAAGCAGCCGCCGGCAAAGTAGATGACCGACGACTCCTGTTTCAAATTCATTTGGCTTCCCTCCGATCCTGTCTGGCATAGCGTGCGCCAGGCGGCGTCCGCTCATGCTACGAGTTGTTTATACCGCAAATCGCCCAGGTCAATCAAGGGAATTGACAGGAGTGTTATACTGAACAGGGAGGTGGCCGGAAATGCCGCTGCTTGAGACGATTGCTGCTTTTGTGCCCGGTTGCGAACAGGAAACGGTCGACCGGATGGTGATGCTGTCCGCATTGGGGCGGGGCGAAAAGATGCTGACGCGGGACAACCTGATCATGCACTTTACCGCCTCCGCGTGGATCGCGAACCCCGAGCGCACGAAGGTCCTGATGGTCTACCACAACCTGTACGATTCCTGGGCCTGGACGGGCGGCCATGCGGACGGCGAAGAAGACCTTTGCGCCGTCGCGCTGCGGGAGGCTGAAGAAGAAACCGGCGTGACCGTGCGCTTGAAGCAAGCGGCGGCGTACTCGCTGGAGACGCTGACGGTCAACCCCCACATGAAGCGCGGGCGGTTCGTGCCAGCCCACCTGCACCTGAACCTGACATACCTTCTGGAGGCCGACGAGAGCGCGAGCCTGACTGTCAAGCCGGATGAAAACCAGGCCGTGGGCTGGTTTTCGCTGGATGGCGCGGTCAAGGCCTGCTCCGAGCCCTGGATGCGCCCCATCTATGAAAAGCTTAACGCACGGCTGCATGATGCCCGCGTGTGAGGCCCAGCCAGTGTCTGATCCGAAATATAACATTTCTGAATTTTTTGTCACATATTCATTGAAAAATTGACACACCTCCGCAATGGATGCTATAATTAATGCTAGTATGCGGCATCTCTCTAGGAGGTTGTTACTTATGGGACACAAGCGAATCACGGTGCTCCTTCTTGTAGCATTGTTGGGCGTTGTCTTCCTCGCCCCGTCCGCAATGGCCTCCGGCGTCACGGTACGCCTGGCGCAGCAGTACGGCATGCAGTACGCGCCCGTCTATGTGGCGCAGGAGCTGAAGCTGATCGAAAAGCACCTGCCTGGCGTCACGCTGGAGTGGACCAAACTGGGCGGCGGCTCCGCAATCAACGAAGCGCTAATCGCCGGCAAGCTGGACGCGGCGTTCATGGGCGTTCCGCCAGCCTTGATCGCCATCGACAAGGGAGCGGACTACCGCATCGCGTCGGGCGTCTGCGTGCCGCCGGCCGAACTGATGGTGCGCGCCGACGCGGCGAAGTCTCTCGCCGATCTGGGTTCGGATGACAGAATCGCCGTGCCGGGCGTCGGTTCCATTCAGGACATCATGCTGTCCATCGCCGCCGAAAAGGTACTCCG
>CALGYL010000027.1 GCA_937934775.1 uncultured Clostridia bacterium | reverse complement strand
GGGAGCGCGCCCCCCGCGCGCTGCGCAGGAGCCGTGTGGAAAAGACACAGTTGAGCCGCTGGATGATGTACCTGACGGTGACGGTATTGGTGCTGGGCCTGGTCGTCCAGGTGGGCAGACTGGCGCAGATCGCCTCCTCTGCCAAGCACATTTCCACATTGAACGCCGATATCAAAGACCTTCAAGGCCAGAAGGAGACGCTGGAGGTCATGCTGTCCATGCAGCAGAACCTGACGCGCATCCGCGACGAGGCCATCAACAAGTGCGAAATGACCTACCCGACGGAGGACCAGATCCGCGTGGTCTCCCTGATGGGCTCCGGCGCCGATCCACTCACGCAGACCGCCTCAACCAGCGTGGAGGCAAAGGACGCGGATTGACCGGAAAACAGGAGGGTTGATCGCTTGGTCGTGACCGGGCCGGTCGTCCGCCGCCGCATCGCGCTTTCGCTGGTGCTCTTTCTGGTACTTTTCTTCGCGCTTGCTGCACAGCTGTTCAAACTGCAGATTCTTGAGGCAGAGGAGCTCCAGCGGCGCGCGCAAACGCAGTGGACCAGCCAAAGCGTGATTGCGCCGCGGCGGGGCTCCATTTTGGATCGAAGCGGCCGCGTGCTGGCCATCAGCGCCACCGCCTACACCGCGTCGGTCAGCCCCCGCCAAGTGGCGGACGCAAAGGCATTCGCCCGCATTCTCGCGCCAATTCTGGATATGGACGAGTCGGCCATCCGAAAAAAGGCGGAGGATAAGTCCAAGGGCGGCGTGGTTCTGAAGCGTCAGTTGTCCCGGGATACCGCGCAACAGTTGCGCACCATGCTCTCGGAGCAGTCCAGCGCCGGTTCCAACGCGCTGGACGGCCTGTATTTGGAGGAGGACGCGCGCAGATACTATCCCATGGGCGCGTTTGCCTCCCAACTGATCGGGCTGACTTCGATCGACGGGGTCGGACAGGCGGGCCTCGAAGCGTCACTGGACAAGTACCTGTCCGGCAAAGCTGGCAGCGTGCTGTCGGAAATCGACGGCAGAGGCAGACGCCTTTCCTACGGAGAGAGCGAATACATCCCGTCCGTCGATGGCGGGAACGTTACGCTCACTATCGACGCGTCCATCCAAAGCTTTGTCGAGCAGGCGGCGAGAGAAGCCATCAGCGTCAACCGCGCCAAGGCCGTACGCGTACTGGTGATGGATCCCAAGACCGGCGAAATCCTGGCCATGTGTTCGAAGCCGGATTTCGACCTGAACGATCCGCCCCGGGACGATGTGGAGAAGCTCAACGCGCTTCTTCGAAACCGCGTTATCACGGACGCTTACGAGCCGGGTTCGACGTTTAAAATCGTCACCACCTCCTCCGCGCTGGACGCGGGCGTGACCAGCGTGGGCGACCGATTTTATTGCTCGGGCACGGTGGTGGTGGACGGCTCCCGCATTCACTGCTGGGACGATGCCCACGGCGCGGAGGACCTGGCTCAGGGCTTGCAGAACTCCTGCAACCCGGTGTTCGTGGAACTGGCGCTCCGGCTGGGAATCGAGCGCTTCTATCGCTATATGGAGGGGTTCGGGCTCGGCATGGTGACGGGGGTGGATATCCCCGGCGAGGGTACCGGCATCCTGATCGACGAAGCCAAGGTCAAACGGGTGGACATCGCCCGCATCGGGTTTGGCCAGTCGGTGGCGGTGACGCCGCTGCAGCTTCTGACCGCCGCCTGCGCGGCGATCAACGGCGGAAACCTTATGAAACCCTATGTCGTCAAAGAAGTCAGGGACGCATCCGGAAATATGGTGGAGCGGGCAGCGCCTACGGTCATGGAACGGCCGATTTCGGAAAAGACCTCCGCCACAATGCGCAGGCTCCTTGAACTGGTGGTGGAAAAGGGCGGCGGGCGAAACGCCCGCATTGAAGGCTACCGCATCGGCGGCAAGACTGGCACGGCGCAGGTGTACGTGAACGGCGTGGTATCCACCGACACCCACATCGGTTCGTTTCTTGGCTTTGCGCCGGCGGACGATCCGAAGGTGGCGCTTCTGGTTATCGTGGATGAAGCGGGCAAGCGTCCCGACTTTGGCGCGGTGACGGCGGCGCCGTTTGCTCGGGACATTCTGCAAAAAACACTGAACTACCTGGGGTACGCGCCGCTGACGGATCGGAAGACCGAGGAACCCGCCACTGTGCCCGATGTCACCGGCAAGACCGTCGACGAGGCGGAAAAGGCGCTGAAGGATGCCAATCTGGACTGTCTGGTCAGCGGTGAGAACGGCCGGGTGGTCGAGCAGATGCCCGCGCCGGGCGCGCATATGGCGCGCGAGTCGCTGGTCATGCTATACTTAAAGGACGCCAGGGAGGATTCCCAAGAGGTATCCGTGCCCGACTTGACGGGCCTTTCGATCCTCGAGGCAAACCGCCTGCTTCTGGCCTACGGCCTCCAGATGAAGGCCGACGGCAGCGGCGTGGCGGTCTCCCAAAGCCCGGCGGCGGGCGAAAACGTGACGCCAACCACCCTTGTCCGCGTAAAGTTTCAAGCGCCGGGCGGATAAACCGGAACGGCTATGGCCGAGCCGTTTCAGACACAGGAGGACGATTGGATGAGAATTACCCATTTGTCAAAGAGCATACCGGGACTCGTGCAGGTGCTGGGCTACGAACACCAGGACGTTACCTCGCTGTGCACCGATTCCAGAAAGGTCGAAAAGGGCGCGCTCTTTTTCTGCATTCCGGGTCTGCGCATGGACGCGCATGATTTTGCGCCCCAGGCGGTGGAGGCGGGCGCGGTGGCGCTGGTTGTGGAGCGTAAGCTCGACATCGACTGCGCGCAGATTCTGGTGCCCGACGTGCGCGAGGCGCTCTCCTATATTGCCGCGGAATTCTACGGAAACCCCGCCGGACAGTTAAAACTGGTGGGCGTGACCGGCACAAAGGGCAAGACCACCTCCAGTTTCCTGATTAAGTCCATATTGGAAGCCGCGGGCCATAAAGTGGGCCTGATCGGCACGGTCTGCTCCATGATTGCGGACAGGGAGATCCCCGCAAACCTCACGACACCCGATCCCATCGACTTCCAGCGCCTGCTCCGGCAGATGGCAGACGAGGGCATGGAATACGTGGTGATGGAGGTTTCCGCGCACGCGCTGGCCCTTAAAAAACTTGAGGGCATGGTTTTTGACGTGGCTGGATTTACCAACCTGTCTCAGGATCACCTGGACTTTTTCAAAAACATGGGGGCATATCTGGAAACCAAAATGCGCCTGTTCACCCCTGTGATGTGCCGCCGCGCGGTGGTCAACGTGGACGACGAGCGGGTGTCCGCCGCCTTCCAGGAGCTTCAGATTCCCGCCACCCGCGTGGGCATCCGCAGCCCTGCCGACGTCTACGCCAACGACATCGAAATCGGCGAGCGGGGCCTGACGTACCGGCTCACCTTCCATAAGCGGGCCGCCATCGACATAGAACTGCGCATGGCGGGTATCTTTAATGTCTACAACAGCATGATGGCCGCAGCCATATGCGACGGTCTGGGCATCGAGCTGGGCGCGATCAAAAGGGGACTGGAAAACGTCAAGGGCGTACCCGGGCGGATTGAGCTATTGGAAACCGAGACGCCGTACCGCGTGATTCTGGATTATGCCCACTCGCCCGACTCGCTGGAAAACATCCTGACCACCGTGCGCCAGACCACCAAGGCGGGCCGCGTGATTGCGCTGTTCGGCTGCGGCGGCGACCGGGATCATGAGAAGCGACCCATCATGGGCGAGATCGGCGGGCGGCTTGCCGATTTTTGCATCCTGACCAGCGACAACCCCCGCAGCGAAGACCCGAACGAAATTCTTCAGGAGATCGAGCGGGGGATTCAGAAGGTTCCAAACGCTCATTACATTGTCATTGAAAACCGCCGCAACGCCATCGCCCACGCGCTGGATATGGCGCGTCCGGGCGATGTGGTGGTGCTGGCGGGCAAGGGCCACGAGACCTACCAGGAGATCAAGGGCGTCAAGCACCCCTTCGACGAAAAGGTGGTCGTGCGGGAACTGCTGGAGAAGACCCCGGTTGAATGAAACATGAGCGTGCAGGGGGAAACAGAAGATGCAACGACTGATCTGGACGGTACTGATTTCGTTTTTGGCGTCGATCGCGCTGGGACCCATGGTTATCCCATGGCTCAAGCGCATGAAGTTCGGCCAGACCATCTACGATCTGGGACCGGAAAGCCATAAAAAGAAACAGGGCGTCCCGACGATGGGCGGCATCGTCTTTTTGATCCCGATGATCGTGGTGCCTCTGATCATGTCTCAGGGCGATTCCCGCTGGCATTATCTGCCGGTGGCGCTGATCGCGACGCTGGGGTTTGGGCTGATCGGCTTTGTGGACGACTTCATCAAGGTGAAAAAGAAGCGTTCGCTGGGCTTGACGCCGATGCAAAAGATTGTGCCGCAGTTGGTTCTGTCGATCGCATTTTCGGTCTGGGCCTACACAGAGCCGTCCATCGGCTCCAAATGGTTGGTGCCGTTCACGAACCTCGAATGGGATCTGGGGATTTGGTATATCCCGATGATGGTGTTCGTGATGGTGGCCACCGTCAACAGCGCAAACCTTCTGGATGGGCTGGACGGGCTTCTGTCCGGCTGTGCGCTGATCGACTTTATCACGTTGGCGCTGGTTCTGATGCTGTTGGCCGCGTCCGGCGCGTCGGGGCAGGGCGATCTGAGCAATCTGATGATCTTCTGCGGCGCCGCGGCGGGGGCGCTTTTGGGCTTTTTGCGGTTCAACAGCTACCCGGCGGGCGTGTTCATGGGGGATGTGGGGTCCTTTGGCATCGGCGGCGCGCTGGTGGCGGTAACGACGCTGACCAGGCTGTCCCTTCTGATCCCGATCATCGCGCTGGCGATGGTGGCCTCCAGCCTGTCAGACATCATTCAGGTTTCCTACTTCAAGGCAACCCACGGCAAGCGGGTGTTTAAAATGGCGCCGCTGCACCACCACTTCGAGCTTTCCGGCATGGCGGAGACGCGCATCGTATCGATGTACATGATCGTTAC
>CALGYL010000026.1 GCA_937934775.1 uncultured Clostridia bacterium | reverse complement strand
TGTACCTGGTGCCGCTGCTCCGTTAGCGATCCGGCGCTTTACAAGGCTTTGAATTTCGCCAGACAGGGAAATGGCTGTGTCGGAGCGGCAGCGGGCCGAAAGAAAAGGGGGAGCCAAAGATGAACATCAACATCGTGGACGTCATCCTGTATGCAATCCTTGCGCTCAGCGTGATCTCGGGCATGTACAAGGGTTTCATCTCTTCGGGTCTGGCCATGGTTGGCTTCGGCGCAGCCTGGTACGGCGCACTGAACCTGTTTCCCTGGCTGGCGCAGCTCGTTTTGAAGAACGAGGCGTTCATGGGCATGCTGGACTACTACCTGGATCCGTCCTCGCTGTTCAAGACCGCGTCGCTTGCCGCGACGCCGGTGGCGGACGCGGTTTCCAACGTGGGCACGGGCTCCACGCTCCTAAACCAGGCGTTGCAGGAACTCAACCTGCCGCAGGTGATTGAGTCGGCCTTCAAAAACAACGTCGGCAACCAGCTCTTTACGGACATCCCCAATGTCAGCACGATGGCCGACTACCTGGGCCACACCATCTGGGTGTCTGCGATCAACGTGCTTTCGTTCATCCTGATCTTCGTGATCTGCTACGTGGTGGTACTGCTGGTTGTGAACCTTCTGAACAACGTGTTCCGGTTCCCGCTGCTCAAGCACCTGGACTGGCTGTTCGGCGGCGCGTTCGGTCTGGCGCGGGGCGTGATCGTGATCATGCTGCTGCTGGGCGTGGCTCCGATGATCCTGTCGATGCTGCCCTTCAAGGAAGTTCAGACGCTGCTGGATGCCTCCAGCCTGGCCCAGCGCCTGCCTTCCAACTTCGCGATTTCGACGATCATCTCCATGGCCTTCCCCGCCCTGACCTGACAAAGCCAGTTCCCCTCTTCTAAAAATGCCTCCGTTGCGATATAATGACCGCAACGGAGGTGATTTTTATGAAAGAAGTTCTCTATACCGACACTATGGCGCTCACAACGCAGAGGCTCACCCTCGGCGGCGCTTTTCTTTCCGTCGGCAGCCCGACGCCCAACGTCATGACCATCGGCTGGGGTTCCATCGGCTTTTTCTGGAACCGCCCGGTCTTCCTGGCGGTGGTCCGCCCGTCGCGCCACACCCATGACATCCTGCTCCAGACCGGCTGTTTCACCGTCAGCGTGCCCACCGCCCGCGACCTGAAGGCCGAACTGGCCTTCGCGGGCACCGCCTCCGGCCGCGACGTGGACAAGTTCTCCGGCCACGGCTTGACCGCCGTCCCCGCCCAGAAGGTCGCGGCGCCCATCGTGAAGGAGTGCGGCCTGCACTTTGAGTGCCAGGTCCACCTCGTTCAGGCCATGACCGAGGACCGGATGAGCCCCGCCGTGCTCCGCGCCGCCTACCCCCACGGCGACCTCCATACCATGTTCTTCGGCGAGATCCTCGCCTGCTATGAAACGGACTGAAGAAACGGGGAACGTCGGAGGGCTCCGCCCTCCGAACCGCCTGCCAGAGGGATTGAGTCCATCTGGACTCTCCGCAAAGGGTGTTATCAAAAGGAAATAGCAGAGAATTCTACCGCGTACCCAATCCTCTAGGAAGCATTGGGGGCGGCTGCCCTCGAGAACGCCGCAAAACGCTTCGCGTTTTGCGGCGGATCAAAGCAACCGGAGGACGGCCTGTGCGGCCGCAGGTTGCGTGTTCCGCTTTGCGCGCAGGCTTGGCCGCAAACAAAATTTGCAGGGCCTACGCAAAAACGCCGGGTATCCGCTTCGCGGATACCCGGCGCTCTCAAATGAAAGACGCGTCAGTGGATTTCTTTTGACCGTTTAGTCGGTCGTATACGGCATCAAGGCGATCATGCGCGCGCGCTTAATCGCGATGGACAGCTGCCGCTGATGCTTGGCGCAGGTGCCGCTCATCCGGCGGGGCAGAATCTTGCCGCGCTCGTTGGTGAAGCGGCGCAGGCGCGTCACGTCCTTGTAATCGATGTGCTGAACTTTGTCCACGCAGAACATGCACACCTTCCGGCGGGGTTTACGGCCGCGGGGCCTTCTGCCGCCGCGATCGCCTTTATCTTCGGACATTGGAGGTTCCTCCTTAAAATATGGTCAGTCCTGGAATGGGTCACAGCGCGGTGAAACACCGGCTGCTTTGGACAAACCTTCAGGCGGAATGGCCGCTCAGAACGGGAGCTCGTCGTCGTCCGCGCCAGCGAACGGGCTTGCGCTCTTGCCCTGGTAGTCGTCCGGTTCCGGCAGCGGCGGCGCGTCTTCCGCGCGGCCACCCGCCGAGCCGGGTCCGCCCGCGCCGCCGATGAATTCTACTTCGTCGGCGACGACTTCGGTGACGTAGCGCTTCGTTCCGTCCTGCGCATCATACGAACGGCTCTGAATGCTGCCGATCACCGCTGCTTTGCGGCCTTTCGTCAGATAGCGGGCGCACAGCTCCGCCGTCTGCCGGAAGGTCACGACATTGATGAAATCCGCTTCCCGCACGCCCTGTTTGTTGGCAAAGCGGCGGTTGACGGCAAGCGTGAACGTGCAGACCGGCACACCGGAAGCGCCGTTGCGCATCTCCGGATCGCGGGTCAGGTTACCAATCAGGATGGCCTTGTTCACACGTTTCGCCCCCTTTGTTGATTACACTTCGGCGACGGTCTCGGCCTTTTCTTCAGCTTCGGCAGCTTTGGCAGCTTCGACAGCTTCGGCGGTTTCAACCGGCGCGGCGGGCGCTTCGGCAACCTCGGCCGGCGCGGCTTCAACGCGGGGCGCGACGGGCACGAAGGGCTTGAGCGGCTCACGCTTGGGCGGCAGAGCGCCTTCAAAGCGGGTGACCAGGTAGCGCAGCACGCTGTCAGAAATCTGCAGGTTGCGCTCCAGTTCGCGCGGCAGCTCCGGCGGCGCGGTAACGTACATCAGGACATAATATCCTTCGGTCTTGTAGTTGATCGAGTAGGCCAGGCGGCGCTTGCCCCACTCGTCAACGCGGTCGACAGTACCACCGTTGGATGCGACGAGCCCGTTGAAGCGGGCGATCAGCTCCTGACGCTGGGTGTCCTCGAGCTGCGTGTCGATGACGTACATGGCTTCGTATTGGTTCATGACTTTCACCTCCTTATGGACTTGGCGGCCCCGAGTGCGAACCGGGGCAAGGATGCGCTAATATATGATGTTATCAGGGTTGTGCGCTCAGTGCAATGCGGTTTACGTATGTTTAACCAAAAATTCTGCAGAATGCACTCGTTTGTCAAAAAGCACCGGGCATTGCGCTTGACACGACTCCGGCCCCGTGCTATAATGCCCCCGTCTGGAAAACAGAACACTGCGCGCTCAACGCGCGGTGTTCGTTATTTCCGGCTATTTCTTTATTCTCCGTCGCCGGAGTATGCGGGAGGGATAAACCTTGGAAACCAACGACCTGTCCAACCAGAGCGTCGTGCTTACCCCGGACGGTAAACGGAAGCTGGAAGAGGAGCTTAACGACCTCAAGGTGGTGCAGCGTGTCAAAGTGGCGGAGGACATCAAGACCGCGCTCTCCTTTGGCGACTTGAGTGAAAATGCCGAATACGACGAAGCAAAAAACGCGCAGGCGCGCGTTGAGGGCCGCGTGCGCGTGATTGAAGAGATGCTGCGCAAAGCCGTCGTCATCGACGACGCCGACCGCCCGAAGAACGCGGTGGGCGTGGGTTCCAAAGTGAAGGTGCTTGACCTGGAGTACAACGAAGAGGACGTCTACACCGTCGTCGGCTCCACCGAGGCCAAGCCGGAGGCCCTGCACGTATCCACCGAATCCCCCATCGGCAGCGCGCTGATGGGCGCCAAACCCGGCGAAGTGGTGCACGCCACTACGCCCGGCGGCGTGCTGAGGCTGAAAGTCCTGGAAATTCTAAAGAATGCCTGATGTCCGAGAGGAGTTTTACCCATGTCCGAAATGCGCCCGGGAACCCCGGAGAACGCATCCGAGCAAAACCTGATCCGGATCAACAAAGTCAAGGCGCTGGAGGCGGTCGGCGCGAGCCCCTACGAAATCACCCGCTTCGATCAAACGCATTCGTCTTTGGCTATCTTTTCCAATTATGATTCGCTGGAGGGGGCGACCGTCGCCGTCGCGGGCCGCATGATCTCCCGCCGCGTCATGGGCAAGGCCAGCTTCGCCCACCTGCAGGACAACGGCGGCAAAATCCAGATCTACGTGCGCCGGGACGACGTGGGCGAGGGTTCTTACGCCGCCTTCAAGGATTTTGATCTGGGCGACGTATTGGGCGTAAAGGGCCGCGTGTTCCGCACCCAGGCGGGCGAGGTTTCCATCCACGCCACGGAAGTCATCCTGCTCACCAAGTGCCTGCACCCGCTGCCGGAGAAGTTCCACGGCCTGAAGGACATGGACCTTCGCTACCGCCAGCGGTATGTGGACCTGATCGTCAACCCCGAGGTCAAGGACACCTTCGTCAAGCGCTCCAAAATCATCCGCGCCGTCCGGGATTTTCTGGACGAGCGGGGCTTTCTGGAAGTGGACACGCCGGTTCTGGGCACGCTGGAGATCGGTGCGGCGGCCCGGCCCTTCGTCACCCACCACAACGCGCTGGACATCGACATGTTCCTGCGCATTGAGACCGAGCTGCACCTGAAGCGCCTGATCGTGGGCGGCATGGACCGCGTCTACGAAGTGGGCCGCATCTTCCGCAACGAGGGCATGGACACCCGCCACAACCCGGAGTTCACCTCCGTCGAACTCTATCAGGCCTACACCGACTATCAGGGCATGATGGACCTGATCGAGGCGCTGTTCCAGTTCGTGGCCATGCGGGCCTGCGGAACAACGTCCCTGACCTATCAGGAGCAGCCGGTGGAACTGGGCGGCCGCTGGGCGCGCATGACCATGGCCGAGGCCGTTAAAAAGTACTCCGGGCTGGACTACGAAAGCTGGACCAGCGACGAGGACGCCCGCGAAAAACTGGCCCAGGCCGGCTACACGGTGGAGAAAACCCTCTCCCGCGGCGACTGCCTGAACCTTCTGTTTGAGGCTACCGTGGAGGAGCACCTGATCCAGCCCACCTTCATCTACGACTACCCCATCGAGGTCTCCCCGCTGGCCAAGCGGAAGAAGGACAATCCGATGCTGACCGAGCGGTTTGAGTTTTTCATCGTGGGCAGCGAATTCGGCAACGCCTTCTCGGAGCTGAACGATCCCTTCGACCAGCGGCAGCGCTTCGAGCGCCAGGTGGCGCAAAAGCGCGCCCAGGGCGCCAACGCCACCGTGGACGAGGACTTCGTGCTGGCGCTGGAGTACGGCCTGCCGCCAACCGGCGGCCTGGGTTTCGGCCTGGACCGGCTGGTGATGCTTTTGACGGACTCCGCCTCCATCCGGGATGTTCTGCTCTTCCCCACCATGAAGCCCAAAGACTGAAGACATCAAGGCGACGGTATGAACACCGCCGCCTTTCTCTCGCCAAACTTTTCCGCGGAGGAGGCCTCATCCCATGCCGGACACGAGGATCACCAAGCCCAGGCTCAAAAACCATCTGCACTACGGGAAATGGATTTATGTCCTGATCGCCATCGTCGCCTGGTTCTCGGTGGACCTGGTCTACACCATGACCGAGTACCGCCCCGACCGCTATCACCGGGTGGACGTTCAGCTGGTGGGCAACGCCACCATGCAGGACGAGGGGCTGGAGGCCATGGCCAAGAAGATCGTCGCGGCGGTCAGCCCGCAGGATCCGAAGCTGGAGGAGATCAACTTCTACAACATCGCCTACTCCGGCGACGCCTCCTCTGACGTTTACGGCGCGCAGAAGTACGCCGTCATCCTTGCGGAAGGCTCCAGTTCCATCTTCTTCCTGGACCGCGCGATGACGGAAAACATGGTCACCCAGGGTGGCGCGATGCCGCTGGATCAGTATGTGGAAAGCGGCGCGCTGCCCAAGGACCTGGCGCTGACGCTGCCCGAGGCCGACAACGACGGCAATCCGACGGGCGTCTCCCATATTTACGCCATTGACGCGTCGGGCCTGGGCGGGATGCTGTCCGACGACATCGGCTTTGACACCCGGGACAAGTACGCGGTGGTCTTTGCCGCCTGCGTCAACCCGGACACCGCCGTCGCCGTGCTTGGCAACATCTTTTCGATGATGACCGGCCCCGTGCCCGATTCGCAGTTCGCCCAGACCATAGCGGCCGAGGGGGCCGCGGCGGCTCAAGCCTCCGCCGAGCCCGCGATCCTGACCGCGGCCCCGACCACACAGACACCCTCTCCGGTGAACTCCGCCGCGCCCGCGCAGGCGGAAGAAACCCCTGCGGCACAGACACCGGCTTCGCCCGCACCGCTTGCAGCCGCGCAGACGCCCGTTCCGGCGGCAACCCCGGCCGCATAGGCAGAGGCTTCGCCCACGCCCGCAGGCAGACGCGGGCAGCGCGGACGCCCGTTCCGGCGGCGACTGGGCGCCCGGCAGCTCCGAACCCTCCCTGTCGGCAGCCTCCTGCGCGCCGCAACCGCTCCCGCCGCACATGCCGCCCATCGTCGGCAGACGCTTTGGCGGACGATGCCGATGGACGTACGCCCCGCTCGTTTTGAGCGGGGCCTTTATTGTTAATTCTTCGGGAGAGCGTTGTTTTCCCCTAAAGAACTATGATGATTTTGCCCATTTCGGCAACGTTTTCAGCCAACAGAAAGCCCTTATTGTAAACATTCATCTTGACAAACCGTCGCCCGCAGAGTATATTTGGTATGCACGGTACAACACGATTTGCAAGGAGGCTACCCTATGAAGAAAATCCTCGCACTGACCCTGACACTGCTGCTGGCGCTGAGCCTGTTCCCGGCTGCGAACGCGGAGCAGGGCGTCACCGTCACCATGTTCCAGCTCAAAGTGGAGATCGACTCCGCGCTGCAGGCGTTTGCCAAGGCGTACACCGATTCCCACCCGGGCGTCACCGTCAAGATCGAAACGCTGGGCGGCGGCGCGGACTATGGCGCCGCGCTGAAGGCAAAGCTGCAGGCCGGCCAGATGCCCACCCTGTACAACATCGAGGGCAAGGGCGGCTACAATGTGTGGAAGGACAACATGGTTGACATGTCCGACTGCGCGTGGGTCAAAGACACCGACTTCGCCTATGTGGGCGACGACGGCAAGGTCGTCGGCTTCCCGGTGGCCGTGGAAGGCTACGGCCTCGGCTACAACGCCGACATCCTGGCCAAGGCTGGCATTGATCCCGCCACGCTGACCACCTACTCGGCGGTCAAGGCCGCGTTTGAGAAGATCGATTCCATGAAGGCCGACCTGGGCCTGGACGCGGTGGTTTCCATGGCCACCTCGATCGCGGGCGGCATGTGGTGGGTCACCGGCAACCATGACTTCAACGCCTATCTGGCCGGCGGTCTCGCCTATGACGATACCTCCGTTCTGGACAAGCTGCTCAAGGGCGAAGTGGATGCCGACCGTCTGGCCGACTACTGCAACTACGTCAAGCTGCTGTTTGACTACGCCGATCAGGACATCCTGACCAACGGCAACTACGACGCGCAGGTGTCCTCCTTCGCGCAGGGCAAGACCGCCTTCATTAACCAGGGCAACTGGGTGGATCCCAACATGAAACAGCTCGGCGTCACCTTCAAGATGAGCTACATCTCCCACTGCTTCACCGACAAGCAGGAGACCACCGGTCTTTACATGGCCGCGCCCAGCTGGTACTGCCTGAACAGCGGCGCCACCGAAGCCGAGCAGAAGGCCGCCAAGGAATTCCTGGACTACCTGGCCACCTCGCCGGAAGGCGCTGACTACATGGTCAACCAGGCTGGCATGGTGCCCGCGTTCAAGTCCGTAACGCTCAAGCCCACCGGCCAGTTCTCCGCCGCGCTGGTGGAAGCCAGCGCCAAGGGCGGCAACTACAACTGGCGCTTCGGCTCCATGCCGGATGGCTGCGGCCAGAACGTGCTGGGCCCGGTGTTCGACCTGTTCGCGCAGGATCACTCCGACGTCAACGTCCTCATCAAGGACCTGACCGACGCCATCGCCACCATCCCCTCGATGTAAATTCCTTATGCCGGGGGGAACCGTTCGCGGTTCCCCCCGGCAAGGCGTAGGCCCCTTTGGTGTCTTTCACCGAAAACCGGAACCGGCGTACAGGTCGCCGGTTTCAAATTCATAAAATGGCATGGTTACCCGTCACCCAGCGGAGGGACCGCACACGGTTCCTCTTTTTATACTAATTCCAAATATGAACGCTTCGTTGCAGGGGGTCTTTTCGCGCAGGGCCGCGTTGCCTTCCGCTCAACATAGCGCTCCTATGCCTTGCTCCGGCGCCTTGCCTTGCATCAAAAATCCCTCCCTGCTTTGGACGCTTTATTATTCTCCATCAGTATTGTATTCCGGCCGGGCTCGCCCGCGCCTCGAAGGGGGCTACCGCCTTGAAGCGAAAATTGTCGGTCGATCTTGCATTCATGTTCCCCTGCCTGTTCGCGTTCCTCATGGTGATCATCTGCCCGTTCTTCCTGGGCATTTATTACTCCATGACCGACTGGAACGGCGTGCGCGAGGCCATCAATTTCATTGGATTCGAAAATTTCCGGGGCATGTTTCATCAGCCCCAGTTTCTTTATTCTTTTATGGTGACAGTGGAGTACACGGTGATCAACGTGGTGTTGGTCAATGTGGTCAGCTTCTTCCTGTCGCTTCTGGTCACCGGTCAGGCGCGGCTGCGAAATCTGTACCGCGCGGGCTTCTTTGTGCCCAACCTGATCGGCGGCATCGTGCTGGGCTACATCTGGCAGTTCCTGTTCAATAACGTGTTCACGCTGGCGGCGGGGACGATCCCGTTTCTGAGCAAGTCCCTGATCGCCCGCACCGACACGGTCGTCTGGGCGATGAGCTTCGTCAACACCTGGCAGTACGCGGGCTACATCATGATGATCTACGTGGCGTCGATTCAGTCGGTGCCCACCTCCGTCATGGAAGCCGCGTCGGTAGACGGCGCCAGCTACTTCACCCGCATGCGCAGGGTACTGATCCCGATGATGGCCAACGCCTTCACCATCTCGCTGTTCCTCACCCTGACCAACTCCTTCAAACAGTTTGATATGAACTTCACCCTGACCAACGGCGGCCCCAGCGCCCGCTTCATGGGCGGCGCGGTCAAGGCAAGCCAGCTGCTGGCGATGGACATCTACAACACCGCCAACGGCGCCAACAAGATGGCGGAGGCCCAGGCCAAGTCGGTCGTCTTCTTCCTGGTGCTGGTCGTGTTCTCGCTGGTGCAGGTCTACTCCAACAAGCGCAAGGAGGTGGAGATGTAATGACCACCAAAGCCACCCCCCTGACGCTGGAAGCCGTCGGCGCCAATGGAAGCTCCACGCGCAAGTGGAAGAAGATCCTGGTGGAGGCCGTGGGCATCATTCTGTTCATCTTGTTCATGCTGCCGTTCTGGATGGTTGTCCTGAACGCCGCGAAGGACGCCAAGGAGATCATCTACAGCGCCGTCGCTTGGCCGGCCAGCTGGGGCCAGATGTGGGTGAACATCGTCAAGATCTTCAATAACCCCACCACCGACTATGTGGGCGCGTTCATCGACTCGGTGATCATCACCGTGGTCTCGCTTTCGGTCATCCTGCTGTTCTCCTCCATGTGTGCGTGGGTACTGGTGCGCAACAAGGCCCGCTGGTCCACCATTGTGTTCATGGCATTCGTTGCGGCCATGGTCATCCCGTTCCAGGTGGTCATGTTCCCGCTGGTGCGCTGGCTGCGCATTCTGGGCGGCGGGCTGGGCATTCCGCTTCTGGGCACTTATCAGGGCATCGTGTTCGCTTACCTGGGCTTTGGCTGCTCGATGTCGGTATTCATCCTGCACGGTTTCATCAAGGGCGTGCCACTGGAGCTGGAGGAAGCCGCGACAATTGACGGCTGCAGCCAGTCGTCCACCTTCTTCCGGATTGTGCTGCCGCTTCTGCAGCCCGTGGCGGTGACGGTTCTGATCCTGAACGGCATCTGGATCTGGAACGACTACCTGCTGCCTCTTCTGGTTTTGGGCTCGAACGGCGCGGTACAGACCATCCCGCTGGCGGTCACCGCGTTTGTCGGCTCCTACCTGAAGCAGTGGGATCTGATCCTGACCAGCGCCATGCTGGCCATGCTGCCCATCATCGTGCTGTTCCTGTTCGCGCAGAAGTACATCATCAAGGGCATGGTGGAGGGATCCATCAAATAGGCATTGAAATCCTGGAGCGATGAAATCCCCTTCGGATCTTTCATCGAGAAGGAGCGGACAAAACTTCGCGGGCCTGAAAATAAGAAGCGTAGAAACCTCCTTCGGATGCTTCTACGCAAGGGAACGAAGCCCTTCGCGGGTCTGAAATCCTCCGGGATTTCCGGGCGGCCCGCCGACAGAAGGAAATGTTTGGCCCGCCAGTTTTCGAACTGGCGGGCCAAACGCGTTTCCGGCGTACACGCCGCTGGAAACGAATGAAGAAGCGGCGGAGAGCGGTTGCGGCTCCCGCGTACGCGCCGCCGGAAACGAATGAAGAAGCGGAGTATACGCGAAAAGATCGCCGGAAACCCGCGAGGGTTTCCGGCGACGAAGGTTCTATACTTATGTGCTGATCCGCGCGGCGGATTCCTAAAGACTCAGTTGAGCAGGAAGTTCGTCATGGCCTCCACGTTCTTGGCGCGGTTGGGCACCAGCACCGCCATGCCGGAGACAGTCTTGGACTTGTAGCCGCCGTCCACCGGAATGCGCAGCTGGTTGACTTCGGTGTCCTTCAGCTGCAGCGCCGCAGGGGCCAGGCGCAGGATGTCCGCCACCGTCAGGTTGGTGGTCACGTCGTCCAGGTTGTCCAACGCGAGTTTTCCAACATCCATCATGGACATTGCCTTGACCTTTTCCATCGCCTTCAGGATGACCATGCGCTGCCGCTCGGTGCGCTGGAAGTCGCTGGAGCCCTTGCGGTACCGGGCGTAGGCCTGGGCCTGACGGCCGTTGAGCAGCTGCTCGCCGGTCGTTTTCAAAAGGTTGTCGTTGGTCTTGATGCCCTTCTTAGGGTAGGCCTTTTTCAGGACCACGTTGTCCTCTTTGATGACCAGATTGATGTACTTCATCTGCGTCTTGGACTCAATGTTGAGGGTAAGCCCGCCGATCTGGTCGATCAGGTCGGCCAGCAACGAGAAGTTGACCGCCGCGTAGTAGTTGACCTCAACGCCGAAGTTTTTCTTGAGCGTCTTGATCAGGAGGTCCGGCCCGCCGAACACATAGGCCGCGTTGAGGCGGTTGTTTTTGTAGCCGGGAATCTCCACATACAGGTCACGCATGAAGCTGGTCAGCTTCAGACTCTGGTGGTCGGGGTCCAGGGTTAAAAGCATCATGGTATCGCTTCTGCCGGTCTTCTGGCCCGGGCGGGCGTCGATGCCGATCAAAAGGATATGGGTCATGCCGTTGACTTTACTGAGCGCGTTGGTCTCGTCCACATTCAGTTCGTTCATCAGATCGGAGAGGAATTTCTCCTCCTCGGTCGGGTTTTCGATGACGGTATCATCGTCCGTTCCATCCGTCGTCTGATCGTCCGCGACCTCTTCGTCGTCCGGCGCCTGGGTTTCGTCGGCGCTGGACAGGGTTTGGGGCGAGGCGGTCTGGACCGCGCTCTGCGCAACCGTCTGAAAACCACCGACGGGATTCGCCGGCGCGATTTCCGCGGCGGTGCCGAGGCAAATGGCCAGTACAAGCACGATGGTCAGCGCGAGCGCGACGTTGCGCGGCGCCTGTCCTTTGTTCATGGGAATGTCACCTCTACACAATCAATCCGTGTATTAAAGACGAAATCGCGTCCGCAAATGTTTCGGAAAAGAATGCGGAGCGATTTGTTATATTCAGGGTTTATCCGGATTTCGGTCAGACCGTCTGCGGGAAGAGCACACGCACTTCCACATCATGGAGCAGCGCGCGCAGTTGGCCGGGGATGTCGCGCCCGGCGCTCTTGGACTGGCCCATGACGATTTCAGTCGCGCCGACGTTCCGCGCGAACGAAGCGATCTCGCCCACCACGTCGGCGGCGCGGCGCACGGTCATTTCGGCGCCGTAGGCCGAAGAGATCTTGTAGAGCGCCTCCAGCGCCTCGCCTTCCACAGGGTTTCCCAGAAAATTCCCTGTCAGCCCCGCCACATGGAGCACGCTCAGGCCTGCCCCCTGCTCCTTGGCAATACGCGCGCCGTATTCGATCAACTGCTCGCAGGATTTTTGTACGGTCACACAGACCAACACCTGCATGGCGTCCTCAGCCTCCTTCCGTCCGCTTTTCCGCTTCGAAGGATGTGATGAACTTGCCAAAGGCCGTTACCTTCAGCCGCTCCCCAGGCTGAAAGCCGGGCATGGGCTTTTCCTCGTCCCAGTAGAACAAAAGATTGACCTCCTGTCCGGCGTCCAGCAGCACGTCGCGCACGCTGACGCCGTCCACCATCCGGGATTCTTCCGCCACGGAGACGAACGCGCCCTCGGTTTCGCGCCGGAGGCCCGTCTGCATCTCCCGTAAAAACCTGCGGTAGGCGCTCCAGGGCGCGATCTTGAGCGCGCACCAGCTGTATGTCAGGCACCCGCCCACAATCGCCGCCGCCATCGCCAGCGGTTTCACACGCAGGATCATTCCCGCCACAACCAACAAAAGCGCCGCCCCGCCCATGAGCAGTGCGACGGTCAACGCCCGCTTCCGCGCAGCCTCCGTTTTTTGGGTATCCGCCTCGCCGTACATCCTGGGCGTACCTCCTCGTTCAAGCCGTTCCGGCCCACGCTTACTATACGCCCGCCGGGGCGGGAAGTAAAGGAAGGCCGGCGATTGTTCATAATAATGTTCGAATTTTGCGCGCAAAATCCCGGCGCGGTCAGCGCTCCGGACCGCCGCCCGCGGCGCGGGCGAGCAGCGCCGTCCGCTCGTTGGGCAGGCCGCCGATCACACCGTCCAGAAGCCGGTTCAGCGCTTCGCCCACCGCCGGGCCGGACAGGCCCAGCGCCATCATGTCCCGGCCGTCCACCGCCAGCTGCCCGACCGTCACGCAGGCGCCGGACTCGATCAGCCCTTCCAGCTCCCGCCGCGCGCCTTCGTCCGCGCCTCGGAGCCTGATGAGCGCCCGCGCGTCCTCCGCCCCCAGCGCGCCCAGCGCCCGGGCGGGGGCGAACTCCCGTTTCCCCATCCAGCCGATCAGCCGCATGGCCCGGTCGGTCTCCTTTGCCGGCAGCCGGAGCGACCCGAGCGCGCGCTGCGCGCTCTCCCCAAGCGGAGAAAGGAGCGCGGCCAGCCGCGCCGCCGCGCCGGACGGCGCCCGGGCAAGCCGTTCCAGCGCCTCCGTCCAGGCCTCGTCGCTTGTCCCCTCCAGTTCCGGAATCGCAGCCTCCAACACCGCCCGGTGCGCCCGGATCACCGTCGCCGCGCCCGGCCCCGAGACCAGCCCCTCCATCTCCGCGCCTACCCGTTCCCGCGCCACAAGCGAGAGCGAGGCACGCAGGTCATTCAGCGCACGGCCGGTATCCTCCTCGATCGTAAACCCCAGCCGCGCCGCAAACCGGAGCGCCCGGAGGATGCGCAGCGCGTCCTCAGAAAAGCGCTGGGCGGGGTCGCCCACCGCGCGAACGCGCTTCTTCCGGATGTCCTCCCTCCCGCCCATCGGATCGATCAGCCCCCGATCGGGCGAAAACGCGATGGCGTTGATGGTGAAATCCCGCCGGTTTAGGTCCTCCCGCAGGCTCCGGGTAAACCGGACGCCCTCTGGGCGGCGATGGTCGAGGTATTCCCCGTCCACCCGGTAAGTGGTGATTTCAATGGGCATGCCATCCGCCACCAGCGTCACGGTGCCGTGCCGGAGGCCGGTGGGCACGATGCGCTCGCCCGCCAGCGCGCGCCCGACGTCCTCCGGCAGCGCGGAGGTCGCCAGGTCGTAGTCCTTCGGCGTAAACCCCATCAGGTGGTCCCGGACGCAGCCGCCCACCGCCACCGCCTCAAACCCCGCCGCCTCCAGCCGCGTGATCGCGCCCAGCACCGCATCCGGCAAAACCATGCGCTTCACCTCTCTCTTTATTCTACTCCCTCCGCCCCCGTGATTCAACGGCACGCGTGAAAACAAATCGCGGTGATTGATTTCTGCGCAGGCCCCGCAAAAACAAATACGGCGAACGCATGAATTACGAATATGTGAATTCCGGGAGGCTTGGAGGGCCGAAGCCCTCCAACACCCATCATTTTCGCCGGCAGAGCTGGCGAAAATGGATTCCCCCAAAGGGCGAGCTTGCCCGCCCGACGGGGAATCATTTCCATAATCCGGATTGCGCCCGGAAATTCCCGAAGGAATTTCAGCAATCTGGCTCCGTTCCCCTCGCTTGCGCATGAATCTTGGATTCATGCGCAAGCCCTGCAAAAACAAATACTTCATTTGCGTTTCGGCCGCCGCTTTGGTAAAATGCTTTGTTAAAGGGAGTGAGGCGCGTGGACATCGAAGCCAAGGCAATCGTCACGGTGCTGGGGCTGGATCGCAAGGGCATCATCGCGGGCGTCAGCCGGATCCTGTACGAGCACAACGTGAACATTCTGGACATATCGCAGACCGTCCGGTCGGACTATTTCAATATGATGATGGTGGTGGACGTATCCGACCCGAACTGCGCGTTCGAGCAGCTGTCCGCCGAACTGTCCTCGCTGGGCGGGCGGCTGAACCTGCAGATCCGCATTCAGCGCAGCGACATCTTCGAAGCGATGCACGAAATTTAGGCGGTGAAAACCACCGGCGCGGGCATAAGGAGCAAGCATGTTCAGTTCCAATGAAATTCTGGAAACCCTGCGCATGATCGACCAGGAAAAGCTGGACGTGCGCACCATTACGATGGGCATTTCCCTGTTTGAGTGCGTGGACGACAACGCGGAGGCCCTGGCCAAAAAGGTCTACGAGCGAGTGACCCGCGCGGCGGAGCATCTGGTCTTAGTCGGCTGCGCCATCGAGCGGGAATACGGCGTGCCCATCGTCAATAAACGCATATCGGTCACGCCGGTATCCCTCATTTCCGGCGCGATCCGGAACCCGCTGGCCGTCGCCCGGGCGCTGGACAGGGCTGCGGAGGCCACCGGCGTCAACTTCATCGGCGGCTACACGGCGCTGGTGCAAAAGGGCATGACCCGGGCGGACCGGGCGCTGATCGAATCGCTGCCGGAGGCGCTGTCCGAAACTTCGCTGCTATGCGCGTCGGTCAACGTGGCCTCCACCCGCGCGGGCATCGACATGGACGCGGTCCGGCTGTGCGGCGAGGCGGTCAAAAAGACTGCGGAAGCTACCGCGGACCGGCAGGGCTTGGGCTGCGCCAAGCTGGTGATCTTCGCCAACGCCGTGGAGGACAACCCCTTCATGGCCGGCGCGTTCCACGGCCCGGGCGAGGGCGACAGTTGCATCAACGTGGGCGTCAGCGGGCCGGGCGCGGTCAAGTGCGCGCTGGAAAAGGTCAAGGGCGAGCCCTTCGACGTGGTAGCCGAGACCATCAAGCGCACCGCCTTTCGGATTACCCGGGTGGGCCAGCTGGTGGCGCGGGAGGCCTCCCGCCGCTTGGGCGTGCCCTTCGGCATTGTGGACCTCTCCCTCGCGCCGACGCCCGCGATGGGCGACTCGGTGGCCCACATCCTGGAGGAGATGGGCCTGGAAAAGTGCGGCACCCACGGCTCCACCGCCGCGCTGGCGCTGCTCAACGACGCGGTCAAAAAGGGCGGCGTGATGGCCTCCTCCCACGTGGGCGGGCTGTCCGGCGCGTTCATCCCGGTCTCCGAGGACATCGGCATGATTGAAGCCGCCGCCTGCGGCGCGCTGACTCTGGACAAGCTGGAAGCCATGACCTGTGTCTGCTCCGTCGGGCTTGACATGATCGCGGTGCCCGGCGATACCTCAGCCGCCACCATCTCCGCCATCATCGCGGACGAGGCCGCCATCGGCATCATCAATGGCAAGACCACCGCCGTGCGCATCATCCCCGCGCCCGGCACCGTGGCGGGCGACCGCGTCGAGTTCGGCGGCCTTTTGGGCGCCGCGCCCGTCATCCCCGTCCACCCCTTCGGCTCCGAGGCCTTCATCGCCCGCGGCGGACGCATCCCCGCGCCGCTGAACAGCCTGCGGAACTGAAGACCGCCGGGGGACGCCGCCCTCCGGACCGCCCGACAGGGTCCTCCGCCCCAAGAATTTCGCCTGGGGAGGATCTCTCCGGACCATCCGCCAGGGGTTTTTGAGAAAATCTGTTCCCCAAAGCCCGGCTCGCTTGCGCTGGACCGGGCTAATGCGTACAATGGTATGGGACTTATACCAACGGAAAACATTAACGCGTCCAAAGCGGCGAAGATTTTTCGACGCAGGGCAAGAAGCCGGAGCGAAACGACCCTTCGGGATACGCCTTCGGCGTGAAATGCAGCGCAACGCTAACGCGGAAGGCGACAAAGCCCAGTGCGAAAAGATCACCGCAACGACGCGGTAATGTTTGGAATTGGTATTCATTGATTGCTGTACGGAGGAAAACGCATGGTCAAGATCGCCTATCAACTGTTCTCGGCGCGGGACGAAGCCGCGCTTGACCTGGAAAAGGTGCTCAGCGAACTTTCCGCCCTGGGCTACGACGGCGTGGAGTTCGCCGGGTTCTACGGCAAGAGCGCGCAGGAAGTGCGCGCGCTCCTCGACCGGTACAAACTGGAAGCGGTATCCAGCCACGTGGCCTTTCAGGAAATTGAAGAGAACATGTTCTCCGTCATCGCCTACCACCTGGCCGTCGGCTGCAAGTGGATCGCGGTGCCCTACCTTCTGGAAGCCGAGCGTCCGGGCCAGCCGGGTTTTGCCCGAGTGATCGCAGTCATCCACCGCTTCGCGCGCCTGTGCCGGGAGGCGGGCATCACCCTGCTCTACCACAACCACGACTTTGAGTTTGTCAAGGTTTCCGGCGCCTACGCGCTGGACTTCCTGTATGAGGCGGTTCCGGCCAGCCTCCTCGAGACCGAGATCGACACCTGCTGGGTACGCTACTCCGGCCTGGACCCGGCCGCCTACATCGAACGATACGCCGGCCGTTGCCCCATCGTCCACATGAAGGACTATGTCTCCGACGAGGCCACCGGCCCCTGCGTGCCGCGCCCCGCGTCCTTCGCCTTCCGCCCCGTAGGCACGGGCCTGCAGGATGTCGGGAAGATCGTCCGCGCCGCCGTTCAGTCCGGCGCGCAGTGGCTGGTGGTGGAGCAGGATATGCCCCTAAACACCCCGCTCGAGGACGCGAAGGTCAGCATCGGAAACCTGCGCGCCGTCAAGGGCGTCTGACCGCTTTTCTTAGTGCAAAAGGCCGTCTCAACCGCACATCGCGGAGAGGCGGCCTTTTCCTGTACCATAAGTGAGACGGTGCTACGCCAAAGGGCGCCGCCCTTTCAAAACCTGCCCGGAGGAATAATTCCCCTCCCTCTTGTGGGGTTTCCACAGGGATTCAACCCCTTTGGCGGGGGTCCGGGGGCGGAGCACCCGGTGTTCCCGCACATCTCACTCCCCGCGCAATTTCTTCCAGCAGCGCTCTACGGCGTCGCGGCTCTCGCCCCAGGGCTTGTCCTGGTTGCGATAGTCGTGCTTCTGGGCGAACCAGTCCACCTCGCGCTGGATGCGCTCGAGGTTTTCGATCTCCACCCGGTCCAACGTCTCCAAAAACTGCTCCAGCGCCCGGCCGGACAGCGCGCCGGGCGCTTCATTCCGGATCATTTCATAGTGGGTCAGGCAGAAGCCTCTGGAGCCTTCCAGCAGGTCCTTGAATTCCTTTTCCGTCTCCCACAGCGCGGCCACCGTCAGCGCGTAGCGGCGCATGGTCGCGTCCAGCCGGTCGCACAGCGCGCAGCCGGGTTCGGGGGCGGCCGCTTCCTTTTTGAAAAGCAGGCCCTTCCGGGGCGCGGGCCGCGCCTTGAGCTTTTTGATGATTTCCGCCAGGTGGGAGGACTCCATCAGCGCCAGGCCCAACCGGCTGTTGGATTCAAACAACATTTTCAGGTGCCGGGCGCAGAAGCCTTTTTCGTTGACCTCCACGCGGGTGGAGACTTCCATGACGCTGCCGCCCAGAAAATACTCCACATAGGACGCTTCGTTTTCCTTTTTCAGCGCGCACAGCGGGCATTCGCCGCCTAATCGCATTTTTTCCAGCACCGGGGCCGTATCCAGATGCTGCCGCAAGCCCTCGCCTCCCTTTTTTCCCATGATACCAGATTGTCCTGCCCGAGGCAAGCCGGGCATAGAATGGCGGGGAGACACGGCGTGGCATGCCTGCCGTCGAATTTTTGCAATCCCATGCCGGCGGCATGCGGCGATTGCCCCGAAAGGAGAATTTCTATGAAGCGCGTACGCGTCCGGCGCAACCACCCTTACGCCCCGGCCTGGACGCTCATGATGCTGCTCGCGGCGCTGACGATGTACCTGGTCACCGAGGGCGTGGCCTCGCCGGGGCAGCAGGGGGCGTACGCGCCGGTGGAGCAGGTCTCCTGGGCGCTCTCGCCGCTCTCGGTCAGCCTGGTCGTGCTCTCCCGCGCGGGGGACGAGGCGGCGGCGCGCATCGAGGCGGCCCGGTACGTGGCCCGGGGCGCGGCGGGCTACATCCTGCCCGGTTCCGGCGAATACCTGATCGTCGGCGCGTGCTACGATTCGGCCGACGAAGCCGCGAAGGTGATGAAGAAACTGAGCGAGGAGGAGAAGATCTCCGCCTCCATCGCCACCCGGGAGGCGGAGGGCCTCACCGTCCGCCTGACCGGCGCCCGCGCCCAGGCGGACGCGCTGATCGGCGCGGAAAAGGCGCTACGCGAAGCCACCGGCGCGATGGGGGAAGCGGCTTTCTCGCTGGACGCGGGCACAACGCAGCTCTCCGGCGCGCGGGAAGCGCTGCTCACCGCCCGCGCGGAGGCCAAAAAGGCCCGGGAAACGCTGGTCAAGGCCACGGGCAGTCAGCAAAACGAGGCGTCCCAGGGGATCGCGGCGCTCCTCAGCGCGCTGGAGGACGCCTGCTCCACCATGCTCTTCGACGCCCAGACTTCGCCCCTTTTCTTTTCAAGTCAGATGAAGTATAATACAATTGATCTACGCCTGCGGCAGATTGATTTCATCAACCGCCTGGCTGCCGGCGCCGGATAAATCCCACGCGTGAGGATGATGTCCATGAAAGCCGAGGAAATCGTAAAACTCCTGGATGCAACCGTGCTCTCCGGGTCGCTGCCCGAAGGCGAGGTACAGGCCGCCTGCGGCTCGGACATGATGAGCGATGTGCTCGCCTATCCAAAGGAACGCATGGTGCTGCTCACGGGCCTGACCAACCTGCACGTGGTGCGCACCTGTGAAATGCTGGACGTCATGCTGATCGTTTTCGTGCGCGGCAAGATGCCGCCGCGCGAGGTGCTGGAGATGGCGGAGGACCTGGGCATCGCGGTGGCCGGGACGCCGCTCACGCTGTATGAATCCTGCGGGCGGCTGTTTGAAAACGGCCTGCCCAGCGGGGCGAGGGGATAGGAATCCATGGACAACGGAAGCGTCGCGCTCCGGGAGAGCTATCCCGTGCGCTCAGGGGACTTCGCGACGGCCGGCGAAGCCTCCCGAAAGATCAAGGCCATCCTGAAGAAGCTGGGCGTGGACAGCGGCATCGTCCGGAGGGTATCCATCGCCGCCTACGAAGTGGAGCTGAACCTGGTCATCCACTCCATGGGCGGGGAGATGGAACTGATCGTCAAGCCTGATTATCTGACGCTGAACATCCGGGACGTGGGGCCGGGAATCCCGGACGTTGACCTTGCGATGCAGGAAGGTTACTCCACGGCCTCCGACGACGTGCGCATGATGGGCTTTGGCGCCGGCATGGGCCTGCCCAACATGAAGCGCAACGCCACCGATTTTTTCATCCACTCCGAGGTTGGGGTGGGGACGACGATCGAGATGGGGTTTAAGTTATGAGCAGCTATTTGCACTCGGTGACGCTGGACAAGTCGAAGTGTGTGGGGTGTACCAATTGCCTCAAGCACTGCCCGACCGAGGCGATCCGCGTGCACGGCGGCCGCGCGCACATCATCGAGCAGCGCTGCATCGATTGCGGCGAGTGCATCCGCCAATGCCAGCACCACGCCAAGGTGCCCACCACCGACCCGCTGGCCGCGATCAACCGCTTCCCCTACAAGATCGCGCTGCCCGCGCCCGCTCTGTACGGCCAGTTCAAGAAGTTGCCCAGCCTGTCGGCGGTGGCGCAGGGCCTTCGTATGATGGGCTTTGACGAAGTGTACGACGTGGCGCGCGGCGCGGACATCGTGTCGCTGGCGGTTCAGGAGCGGCTCCGGCAGCCCGGTTGCCCGCGCCCGCTGATCTCCTCCAGCTGCCCCGCGGTGGTGCGGCTGATCCAGATC
Source organism: uncultured Clostridia bacterium (assembly GCA_937934775.1). GTDB lineage: Bacteria > Bacillota > Clostridia > Christensenellales > Aristaeellaceae > JAEZHK01. The sequence goes on along the minus strand of CALGYL010000026.1, from coordinate 3,723 downwards.
CGCTTTCCGGAATTGATTGACAACATCGTGGACGTGCGCTCCCCGATGGAAATGGCGGCGGTGTCCGCCCGCCGGGAGTTCTGCGAAAAGAACCACGTGGACCCATCTGAGGTCGGGTGTTTTTTCATATCCCCCTGCGCCGCCAAGATGACCGCCATCCGCCGCCCGCTGGGCCACGAGACCAGCGCGGTGAACGGCGTGATCTCCATCATGGAAGTGTTTGGCCTCCTGTCCACCAACATCCGCAAGGTCCCGCCGGCCGAGGATGATCGCGACGAAACCTTCCGCGCCACCGGCCTGGGCCTGGGCTGGGCGCGCACCGGCGGCGAAGTGATGGCCGCGGGCATCGAAAACGCGCTGGCCGTGGACGGCATCGACCAGGTGGCCAAAGTCCTGGAGGAGATCGAGAACAACCGCCTGCCGGATCTCGTCTTCTTCGAGGGCCTCTCCTGCGTGGGCGGCTGCGTCGGCGGCCCGCTGACGCTGGAGAACGGCTTCATCTCCAGAAACCGCATCCGGGACCTGGTGCGCCGCCTGCCGGTCAAGCGCCCGGACGAGAACATCGCCCGGAAGGAGTACGAATCGCTCAAGGGCGATCTGTTCTTTGACGGCGAGATCAAGCCCATCAAGGTTATGCAACTGGACCACGACCTGCAGCGCGCGCTGCACATGATGGACCAGATCGAGGAGATCCGTCAGCGGCTTCCGGGCCTGGACTGCGGCTCCTGCGGCTCGCCCACCTGTCAGGCGCTGGCGGAGGACATCGTCGGCGGCTTCGCCCATGAGACCGACTGCCTGTTCGTCCTGAAGGAACGCGTCCGCGAGATGGCCAAACAGATGGTCTCCCTTTCGGAGAACACGAGACTTTAGGAGGATTCTATGGACATTCAGTGCCTGATCAACCTGACCGGCGCAAAACTCCTCACCCCAAACGCCGACACCGCCCGCGAAGTCGAGTGCGGATACAGCTGCGACCTATTGAGCTGGGTCATGGCCCACGGCAAGCACGGCATGGCCTGGATTACCGTTCAGACCCATATGAACGTGATCGCCGTCGCCACGCTGATGGAGATGGCCGCCGTGATCGTGCCGGAGAACATTCAGGTCCCCGCGGACGTTCTGGAGCGGGCGGGCAACGAGGGCATCGCCATCCTGTCCAGCGAAAAAACCGCCTACGAGCTGTGCGGGCTGATGTACGAGGCGGGCATAACAAAAAGCTGAAGTATTCACCCAAAACCCCGCCGCGCGGTTTTCCCTTGCGCGCGGCCGGGGGATCGTCCCCCATGCGGGCTTCCACAGACCGCGCCCTTTGGCGCAACCGCCGGACGGCCCGCGCGAAGGAGGCACCATGCTCGCCTACTGCGATCTGCATATGCACTCGTGCCTTTCGCCCTGCGGCGACGAATCCATGACCCCGGGAAACATCGCCGGGATGGCGCGCCTGAAGGGGCTGGACCTGATCGCCGTCACCGACCACAACACCGCGCGGCAGCTTCCGGCGGTTTCCGCGGCCTGTGAGGCGATGGGCGTGAACCTTCTGCCCGGACTCGAACTGAGCACCCGGGAGGAAGTGCACCTGCTGGCCTATTTTCGCACCGTGGCGGACGCCGTCGCCTTTTCCGATCATATCTATCCGCTGCTGCCGGACATCCCCAACATGCCGGACTTTTTCGGGCGCCAAGTGGTTCTGGACGGGGACGACCGGGAGACGGGCGTGGAACCCAAGCTTCTGATCTCCGCGCTGGACATGGATCTGGACGGGCTGACCCGCGAGATCCGCGCCTTCCGCGGCCTGCCTGTGCCCGCCCACATCAACCGCGGCTCCAACGGCCTGTTGAACGCGCTGGGCTTTCTGCCGCCGGGCAGCGACTTCGCGGCGCTGGAGGTGGCGGCGGAGCTGCCCTGCCCCGGCGACTATTCCGGCTGGAAGATCCTGCGCTCCTCCGACGCCCATCGGCTGGAGGACATGTTTGAGCGCGTCTTTCCCCTGGAACTGCCGGAGCCGACGGCGGAGGGATTCTTTTATGCCTTCGGCTAGCGATGAAACCTCCTGCAGATGTTCCATCGCGAGGGATGAGCGGTGAAATCCCCTTCGGGTCTTTCATCGCGAAGAAACGAAGATAAATGCGCAGGCCTGAAATTCTGGAGCGATGAAACCTCCTGCGGATGTTTCATCGCGAGGACATACTGCGCGGGCCTGAAATCCTCACGGATTTCCGGGCGGCCCGCTGACTTAAGGAGTTGTTTCCGGAAACAGCCTTCGGGCTGGTTTCCGGAAACCGTTCCCGGCGCGCTGGTCGCCGGGAACGATTTTTTGGGGGCAGCGGGGAGTCGCGCGGGAGGTCGGGAGCGTGGACGGTGGGGAACGGTTTTGGGGGCGGGCAACGGGCAGTAGCGCAGGGCGGCAGCGCGGACAGTGGGGAACGATTTTTTGGGGCGGCGGGGAGTCGCGCGGGAGGTCGGGAGCGTGGACAGCGGGGAACGATTTTTTGGGGGCTGCGGGGATAGCACGGAGGTTCGGGAACGTGGACAGCGGGGAACAGTGGGCGGAAGCGGTGTGTTTGCGGGTGATCCAATGAAACCATTTGTGTTTTTCCCCAATATACGGTATAATACTTAAAAATTCTATTTCCGGAGGCGTCCCTTGCAAAAGAAGTCCAAAAAAGCGCATGGAGCGTCCCGCGTCAACTGGGGGGCGATCACGTTGGCCGCGGTGGCCGCGGTGGCCGTGATCGTGCTTCTATACATGCTGGAATATCAATGGGGCCTGGGCGAACTGCCCAAGGCGGCGCAGTCGACCGACGTCGTCACCGCCGTCGCCCCGGTCAGCGCGGTGCACATCACCGAAGTCATGACCTCCAACAAGACCGCCGTGACCGACGAAAACGGTCGCTACCCCGACTGGGTGGAGCTGCACAACACCGCTTCCGAGCCGGTGGACATCACCGGGTGGTCGCTGGTGGACGACATGAACAAGCTGGTGCGCTTTACCTTCCCGGAAATGTCGCTTGAGCCGGACGAATACATTCTGGTCTACTGCGACGACGACCTGAAAAACACCGCCGGGTTCCCGTTCCACGCGCCCTTTAAACTCAGCGCCCAGGGCGACCAGGTGCTCCTGTTCGACAAAAAGGGCGACATCATGGAATCGCTGACGGTCCCCGCGCTGCAGGGAAACCAGGTCTACCGGCTGAACATCGAAGACCAGTGGGAAGTCAGCGGCGAATACACCCCCGGCAAACCCAACACCCAGGAGGCCTTTGCCCAGGGTGCGGGCGTCGCGACCGAAAGCAGCGTGAAACTCAACGAGATCATGGCCGACAACAACAGCTACGCGGGCCGAAACGGCGTGTTTGACGACTGGATCGAGCTTTACAACGATTCCGATCAGACCGTCTCGCTCTCCGGCTTCGCGCTGTCCGACGATCCCGCCCGGCCGCTCAAGTGGCGCTTCCCGCAGGACGCGTCCATCCCGGGCCGGGGGTATCTCCTCGTCTACGCCTCCGGAAGGAGCGACACGGCGCTGGACGCCTCCTTCAAGCTGAATCCCGAGGGGGAGACGGTGACGCTCTCCGACGGGGAGGGGCGCCTACTGGACAAGGTGGATTACGGCCTTTTAAAAACGGACCAGTCCTTCTCCCGCAGCGGCGGCGACTGGACGAACACCCTCGCCCCCACGCCGGGGCTTGCCAACACCCGGGACAGCGCGGCGGCTGAGGACGC
>CALGYL010000025.1 GCA_937934775.1 uncultured Clostridia bacterium | reverse complement strand
ACGAGATGCCTAAGTGACTGGAGTTCAGACGTGTGCTCTTCCGATCTCTGCTCGATCATGCCGCGCCTCCCGCTACGCGTTGTAGGCGGTGGAGGCGGTGGCTCCGCCCTCGCCCGTCCAGTTGGTGTGGAAGAAGATTCCCCTTGCAGCGTCCGTCCGCTCGTAGGTGTGGGCGCCGAAGAAGTCCCGCTGTGCCTGCAGAAGATTCGCGGGAAGGTGCGAGGCACGGTATCCGTCATAGTAGCTAAGCGCGCTCATCATGGACGGCGCGGGAACGCCATGAAGCGCCGCCGCCGCGCATACCTGCCGGAGGCCGCGCTGCCCTTCGTTCATCGCCTGCGCGAAATAGGGATCCAGCATCAGGTTTTCGAGATCAGGCTTCCGGCCGAAGGCTTCGCGAATCTGCCCCAGAAAGGCGCTGCGGATGATGCAGCCGCCCCGCCATATCAGCGCGATGCCGCCATAGTTGAGGTTCCAGCCGTAACTTCCCGCCGCGGCCCGTAGAAGCGAATACCCCTGGGCGTAGGAGGCAATCTTGGCGGCATACAGCGCCTGCTCCAGATGAATGAGGAACTCCGCCCGGTCGCCGCCGAAGGGGATTTCCGGCCCCTTTAGTTGCGCGCTGGCCTTCACGCGCTCCTCCTTCGAGGCCGACAGGCATCGGGCAAACACCGCCTCCGCGATCAGGGTCAGTGGCGCGCCCTCGTTCAGCGCTTCGATGCAGGCCCATTTGCCGGTGCCTTTCTGCCCGGCGGCGTCCAGAATTCGGTCGATCAGCGGCTGGCCGTCCGCGTCCCGGACGCGCAGGATTTTCGCGGTGATGTCAATCAGGTAGCTCTCCAGCCTCCCCCGGTTCCAACCTTCAAAAACCGCCGCCATCTCGTCCGGTGTCATGCCCAGAAGCCGTCGCATCAGGTCGTAGGCCTCGCTCACCACCTGCATGTCGCCGTATTCAATGCCGTTGTGCACCATCTTCACATAGTGGCCCGCGCCGTCCTCCCCCACCCAGTCGCAGCAGGGAACGCCGTCCACCTTGGCGGCAATGGCTTGAAACACGGGCTTCACGCGGGGCCACGCGTCCCTGGAGCCGCCGGGCATCAGGCTGGGTCCGCGGCGCGCACCCTCCTCGCCGCCGGAGACGCCGCTGCCCACGTAGAGCATGCCGCTCGCCTCGACCAGCCGGGTTCTGCGGATGGTATCCTGAAAGTTGGAGTTGCCGCCGTCAATCAGGATGTCGCCGGGCTCCATCAGAGGCATGAGCCGCGCGATCACCTCGTCCACCGGACTGCCCGCCCGGATCATCATCATGATCCTGCGGGGCGGCTCCAGGCTTCCGACCAGTTCCTGAAGCGAATACGTCCCCACGATGCGGTCGCTCCTGCCCCGGCCCTCCACAAAGGCGCGCACCACCCGTTCAGGCTCCAGGTTGTAGACCGCGACTGTGAACCCCTTGTCGGCCAGGTTCAGCGTCAGGTTCTCCCCCATGACCGCAAGACCGATCATGCCAAAATCCGCCTTCATGCAGACGCCTCCTGTGAAATCCTTCTGCGTACCATCGAGCCATTCCCTCGCGCTGAAAAGCCCGAGGGGGATGATTAGCGCATCACTCGGGCGTTGCCCTGATAGATGCTCCACACCTGCTGCTCGTCGGCGGGGGTGGCGTAGTCCTGGGGCGACGTGGTGGCCAGCGCGCCGGCGGCCCAGCCGAACCGGAGCCAGTCCTCCGGTGGCCAGCCCTTCAGGATCGCATAGAGCAGCCCGCCGACAAACCCATCGCCGCCACCGATGCGATCCAGAATCTGGATCTCCCGCAGCGGTTCCACATGCCACACGCCCTCCGCCAACAGGATCGCGCCCCAGCCGTGGCAGTTGGCGCTGTAGACCTCCCGGAGCGTGGTGGCAAAGACCTTCGCATTGGGATAGAGGGCGCGGGCACGCTCGATCATGCCTTGAAAGCCTTCGATTTTCCATCCAATGCCGCTGCCGCCCGCCTCCGGCCCGCCGATGCCCAGCGCCAGCTGGAAATCCTCCTCATTGCCAATCAGGATGTCCGAAAGCGACGCGATTTCGAAAAACGCGCCGCGCAGCTCCGCCTCCCGGCCTTTCCAGAAAGAGGCGCGGTAGTTGAGGTCAAAGGACACGCGGGTACCCGAAGCCTTGGCCCTGTGCGCCAGTTCCAGGCAGCAAGCCGTGGATTCCCTGGAGAGCGCCGCGACCAGCCCGGACAGGTGCAGAATCTGGCAGCCATCCCGGTCAAACAGGCGGTCCAGGTCGTAATCAGCGGCGGAAAGCGTCCGCCCCACCTCCCCCGCCCGGTCGTTGTGCACCCGGGGGCCCCGGACGCCGAAGCCGGAATCCGCAATGTTGAACTGATGCCGGTAGCCCCAAGGCCCGCCCTGCGGCACATCCGGCCCTTCGAAGGCGATGTTGCGCCTGCGCAGCTCCCCTTTGATCAGCAGCGCGATCGGGCTGTCTTTGACAAACCGGGTCAGCGCCAGTACCGGAAGCCCCAGCGAGGCGGCGATGTTCAGCACGTTGGTTTCCGCGCTGGTCGCCTGCATTTCAAAAAGATTCGCCGTATGCACGCTGCCCCGGTTCACCGGCGCGATGCGCACGCCCATGCTGGTGACGGTAATCAGCGCGATCTTCGCGCCCGCCTTCAATTCCATACCACTCGACCCCCGTTGGTGATATATTACTTGACAATACTATAACACTTCAGCGCCCTGCCGTCAATGCCGGGCCCTGAAGCGCGACGCCTTTTTCCCGATTATTCTTCCGGAATCAGCCCTTATCGGGGGCGTAATACTGGGGATAGCGTGCCTTGAGCGCCTCGTGGTCGGCGACGGCGCGCTGAAGATGCCGCTCACACACCGTCCGGGCGGCGGTCGCGTCCCCCGCCTCGATGGCGCGGGCAATGGCCTCATGCTCCCCCACCAGCGCCTCGGAGGTATTCAGATGATAGCTGAGCAGGCGCACCCGGTCGAAGTGGATCGAATGCTCTTTGATGATCGCAAACAGGTCCTCCCGGCCCAAGGCGCGGTAAATCGCCTCGTGAAACTGGTCATCATACTGGAGGAAGCGGTCAGGGTCCTGAGCCGCGAACAGTTTTTGCAGGCGGATGTTGTCCGACAGCAAACGGATGAACGCGGGGTCGCGCAGCGAGCAGGCTTCCTCAGCCAACTGGGATTCAAACACATAGCGCAGATAGCGGATGTCCTCGCCGCGCTTCTCCTCCAGATAGGAAACGAAAGTGCCGCGTTGGGGATAGATGTTCAGGATGTGCCGCCGCTTCAGCTCCAGGATCGCTTCGCGCACAGGCGTTCGGCTGACGCCGATCTGCTCGGCCAGCACTTTTTCCTGCAGCTGCTCGCCCGGCAGCAATTTGAGGTGGACAATATTGTATTCCAGTACGCGTCGCGCGTATTCACTGGCTGATTCCCTGGGTTTCCGCTCCGGCAGATCCAGCATGATCCCCGCCTCCAGCCTTTCCGGCGCTATGCCTCACGGCAAGGGCCCCGGCAGGACATTCTAATGATATATATTATAGTAAATAATGTCCGGAGAATCAACACGGCCGGAGCGCCGCGCTATGAAAATGCACAATCTGCCGCTGAAAGCGCAGCTCTGGGCGGCTTTTCAGCCGCCGCTGCGATCACCGTCCGGCAGACACACAAACGCAAAATGGCCGCCGCGAATAAAAAACGCGGCGGCCTTCAGCAGCTCATTAAGGGTTCAGTCCAGCATCAGTCCCGCGTATCCGTTTCGCGGTTCGGCGCCCGGCGCTATAGCCCGGGCCATGCCATAGGGCTCGCCTGGGCCGTCCGGGCCGAAGGCCGTCGCTTCCTTCACGCCCATGCGCGGGAGCGCGCCCGCCTCCAGCGCCATCCGGCTCTCCCGGTCCAGGGCGATCAGCTCGCTCACGGTTCCTTCCGGATCGTACACCGCGTAGCCGGTCATGCGCCCATCCCGCCGGACGCCCAGTGCCTTCAGGTAGCTCAGGGATTTGGCCCAATGGCCCATCGTCCGCATCACATGGTCCCGACCGTCAAGCGCGGATTCAAAGCAGGCATTCAGTTCCCGCGCGTCCGGATCTTCGTCCAGCGCAAGACCTGCCGGGATCGCCGCCGCGCCCGGTTCGATCGCCCGGCGGGTTCGAAAAAACGCGTCCTGGAATCCCAGCCGCCGGTAGTATTCAAACAACGATTCCGACTGGGGCACCAGCATGAGCAGCGCCGTTCCGCGAGCTTTTTCCAGCGCTTCAGCTTCCTCAAGCAGCGCCGCCGCGATGCCCTGTCCCCTGTGGCGGGGCAATGTGGCGACCGCGTACACGTAAGCCGCCCGCACGTCCCGGCCCTCGATGCGCAGGTGCATCGGGATCAGGTGCAGCATCGCCGCCGGACTCTCCCCATCCGTCCAAACCAGCGCGTTGTCCGGGCGATAGGATGTTTTCAGGAACCAATCGGCAAACGCCTCGTCCCCGGGGAACGAGGCGTTCCAGATCTCCTTCAGCGCGCCCAGATCCTCCGGGCGCGAAAGACGGACGCCCTTCACACGCGGACCGCGATGTACTTCATTGCGATCTCGTCGGGCTGATACGACATTTTGGCCTTCCGCAGGCCCTCGATGCCCATGTCGTCCTCCCGGTTGATCCGCTGGATGCCCTCGCAATAGGCCTTGGCGACCTCGTTGGTCAGCACCTGATACGCGCCGGGGATCATCCAGTCGGCCTTTTCAATGTGGACGCAGAATATCTCCGGCGTAATAAAGGTGCCCAGCGAAAAGCCGATCACCTTGCCGTCCAGCCGCAGAAGGCCGCCCTTCACGTTCAGCGCGCGCCCGTTTTCCAGTAGGCTTACGATCGCCTGATTCTCGGCCATAAGGTCGCCTTCGCTGGTGCGGTTGTCGCGGCACCACTGGGCCTCGTACTCGTACAGTTCGTCCAGCTTCTCCGGATCGAAGGGTTCAAACGCCCAGCGGCCCTCGTAGGCGGCATGAAAGCGGTTGATGAAGTTGCGCTTGGCGTGCAGCTTTTGTCCAGGCAGGTCGATCATCTTTTGCGCCTGGTACAGATAGTCGGCGCAGTCGCGTTTTTCCTCAAACTGAAAGCGGCCGGGCAGTTCGGTCTCGAGATTCGTCCGCATTTTTTCGGACAAAAGCCCCAGCCGGAGCGTTTCCCCCGCGGCTTCGCAGTGGGCCTCCAGCGCCTCGATGGACTGCCTGAGTCCGCCGCCCGCCGGGTAGCCGTAGAACCGCTCGCCATCGGCGCTGAATCGCGTCATAATCGCGCCTTCGTGATGGCAAATCTCCGTGTGGTACTTGCCACGCCAGATGTATTGCACTGCAAAGGAGCAGTCGCAGATGGTCTCGTCCAGTTCGCGCATTGCGCGGTCAAAGCAGGGCTTGTCGCACAGGCAGATCGGGCGGAACGGGAGGACTGCCGCCTCCGGTCTTCGCGCAGGCTCTTCTTCCTGGGTTCGAATGGATTGCGCCATAGACATATAACTTTCCCTTTCCGGATTCGTTCTTCGCCGGCCGGACGACCGACTTTATTTCAGATATTATACCACGTCCGCGCCCAGTGGAAACGCCCGCAGCGGTAAATTTCATCGCCTCTCAGGACCCCGTCCGCGTTAAAATCGGGTGAACGGCCCATTGTGTTTAAAAGGCGCTTTCCCGGGTATATATTTTATACGAATTATAGACGAGGAGGAACGCAAAAATGCTGCATCCCGACATTGCAAAACGATTGGTTGAGCAAATCAATAAGGAATTCTACTCCGCTTACCTGTATCTCGCGTTTTCCAACTATTACGCCGACAACAATCTGGCCGGCTTTGAAAATTGGTTCTTCGTACAGTCCCAGGAGGAGCGCGACCACGCGCTGCTGTTCCGCAAGTACCTTCTGAACGAGGGCGCATGCGTGACTTTTGACGCCATCCAGGCGCCGGAACCGCAGGCGTTTGATTCCTTCAAGGCCCCGCTGCTGGCGTCGCTGGAGCACGAGCGCTTCATCACCGACAGCATCAACAAGATCTATACCCTGGCCAGCCAGCATCAGGACTACCGCACGTTGCAGGTACTCAACTGGTTCGTCAAGGAACAGGGCGAGGAAGAGAAGAATTCCGACGACCTGATCCGCAAATTTGACCTCTTCGGCGCCGATCCCAAGAGCCTGTACATGCTCAACAGCGAGCTGGGCACCCGGGTGTACGCCGCGCCGTCGCTGATCCTATAAATGGTTCTTCCTTCCGGGCGGCGGGCGCGCCTTCATGGTGTCAATACGAAGGACGAGCGGTTGTCGCGCCAACCATTTTTTAAGCAATTTGTACAAGAAACCGACCTTTGTGAGCACACAGAAGGTCGGTTTCTTGTTCGGTTTTTCATTCGCGCGAAAGCCCCGCAGGAAGTGCCGTTTATTCGATCACTTCGATCGTGTAGTCCAGCTCCGGCGACGCCGTAACGCAAACCTCGCCCTCCAGGCGCCGAGCCGTGGCGGTTGCCGCGGGCTTCCCGGCCGGGTCGGGGATGGTGATGGCCGTGCCTTCCGTGATCTGGTAGGCCCGAAGCGTCACACCCTTCGAATAGTCGTAGACCGGCTGGTCGTCCACCGGGCCGACCGGCAGGAGCGTGTTTTCCTTCACCCAAAGCGGCAGCTGGAAGAAATCGCACTGATCGCGGAACCACTTACCACCATCGCGGGTGGAGTTGTCCAGAAGGTTCGTCCACACGCCCTCCGGCAGGTAGTAGTCCACCACGCCGTCCTCGCGGAAGACCGGCGCCACCAGCAGGCTCTCGCCCAGCATGTACTGCCTGTCCAGATGATCGCAGGCCGGGTCATCCGGGAATTCCAGGAACATGGGCCGCATGACCGGGACGCCCTGCTCGTGGGCCTCCACAGCCTTCTGGTAGAGGTAGGGCATCAGACGGCACTTGAGGTGGGTGAAGAAGCGCAATACGTCCACCGCTTCCTCGTCAAACAGCCAGGGCACGCGGTAGCTGCGGGAACCGTGCAGGCGGCTGTGGGAGGACAGAAGGCCAAACGCGCACCAGCGCTTGTAGACATCCGCCGGGGCGGTATCCTCAAAGCCGGAGATGTCGTGGCTCCAGAAGCCGAAGCCTGATGCCGCCAGTGACAGCCCGGCCCGCAGCGTCTCGGCCATCGAGGCGTAGGTGGCGAAATTGTCGCCGCCCCAGTGCACCGGCATCTGCTGACCGCCGGCCTCGGAAGAGCGCGCGAACACCACCGCGTCGCCCTTGCCCCGCACTTCCTCCAGGAGGGAGAACACGCAGCGGTTGTAGAGCAGCGTGTAGTAGTTGTGCATGCGCACCGGATCGCTGCCGTCGTTCCAGGCGATGCCCTGCACCGGAATGCGCTCACCGAAATCGGTCTTGAAGCAGTCCACGCCCTGATCGAGAAGCCGTTTCAGCTTCGACTGGTACCAGGTCCACGCGCCGGGGTTGGTGAAGTCCACCATGCCCATGCCCGCCTGCCAGAGGTCGGTCTGCCACACGCTGCCATCGGTCTTTTTGACCAGATAGCCCTTCTCCCGTCCCTCCCGGAACAGCGGGCTGTCCTGGGCGATGTAGGGGTTAATCCAGACGCATACGCGCAGACCGCGGTCGTGGATCTTCTTCAAAAGCCCTTCCGGATCGGGGAACACGTCGGTATCCCACTGGAAGTCGCACCAGCGGAAGGACTGCATCCAGCCGCAGTCAAAATGGAACACCGAAAGCGGCAGATTGCGCTCCGCCATGCCCTCGACAAAGGACAGAACCGTCTTTTCGTCGTAATCGGTGGTGAAGGACGTGGACAGCCACAGGCCCATCGACCAGGCGGGCGGCAGCGCGGGCTTTCCGGTCAGCGCCACGTAGCGTGTCAGCGCGTCTTTCGCGTCCTGGCCGCCGATCACGCAGTAGCTGAGGGTTTCGCCCTCCAGCGCGAACTGTACGCGGCCCACGTTCTCGCTGCCCACTTCAAAGGCCACGTCGCCCGGCTCGTCCACGAACACGCCGTAGCCGCGGCTGGTCAGGTAGAAGGGCACGTTTTTGTAGGCCAGCTCGCTGTTGGCGCCGCCGTCCTCGTTCCAGATCTCCACAACCTGGCCATTGCGGACGAAGGGGGTGAAGCGCTCACCCAGACCGTACACGCATTCGCCCACCGACAGTTCCAGCGCCTCCTGGATGTAGCCCTTGCCGGTCTTCTGGTCGGTAAAGTGGGCCATCCCCCGGAAGCCGGTGGAGGTCAGATACCGCCCGTCATATCGGTATTCGATGCCCCAGGCGCCTTTTTTCGTGGAGACCCGCGCCTCCATGCGGCCGGAGCGGTAGAAAAGCGTTTCGTCGTCTTCCTCGATGTGCACCTGGGCGTTCCCGCCCATGAGCGCGAATTCGGGGGTCTTCTGGGCGACGCCCGCAAAGTGGGTCATGGTCACCTTGACCACGCCCTCCATCGGAGACGAAAGACGGACCGTCAACGCCGGTCCCATCGTATCCTGCCGCCCGCCCACTTTCTGGCCGGGAAGAAGCAGTTCCACCTCATCTCCCTCACGCCGGACGCGGAAGCACTCCGCCGCGTACAGCGGCTGCACAAACGGTTTTACCAGCCAATGCCCTTTTTTAAATTTCATGGTCATCCCTCCACGGCTTCATTATACGGGAATCTCCCGGAGACAGGCAATATGCCATTTCCGAATTTTCTTAATTTTGTTTGAATCGCTCGTTTTTATTGACTTTTTTACAAAATATTGCTAAAGTAAGTAACGGGACATAAAAATTCTACGAAAAGCTCGATTGGGCATGGTGCGAAAGGAGGCTGTCCATTGGACAACCTGATCGAAATGCGCGGCATCGTCAAGGTGTTCCCCGGCGTGAAGGCGCTGGACGACGTGCACTTTGAGCTTCGCGCGGGCGAAGTCCACGCGCTTCTGGGCGAAAACGGCGCGGGCAAGTCGACGCTGATGAAGATCCTGAGCGGAATCTACGCGAAGGACGGCGGCACCTTTCTTCTGAACGGCCACCCTGTGGAGCACCTGACGCCCAAGCGGGCGCAGGAACTGGGCATCGCCATCATCCATCAGGAGCTGAACATGTGCCAGCACCTGACAGTGGCAGAGAACATCTTCCTGGGCCGGGAGGAGAGCCGCTTCACAAAGCTCCGTCAGCGGGACATGAACCGGCGCGCCGCCGAGTACCTCAGGCAGCTGAGCCTGGACATCAGCCCCGAAACGCCGGTATCCAAACTGTCGGTGGGCGGCCAGCAGATGGTGGAGATCGCCAAAGCCGTTTCCACCGACTGCAAGGTGCTGATTATGGACGAGCCTACCAGCGCCCTGACCAACCGCGAAGTGGACGAGCTAAACCGCATCATTCACGAGCTGAAAAAGCGGGGCGTGGGCATCGTGTACATCACCCACCGGCTGGAGGAGCTAACCCCCATCGCCGACCGGGTGACCATCCTCCGGGACGGTAAATTCGTGGCCACTCGGGACTTCAAGGACATTCCCATCGGCGAGATCATTTCACTGATGGTGGGCCGGGAGATCAAGGAAAAGTATCCCCACACACAGTGCCCGGCAGGCGACGTGGTGCTGAGGGTTGAGCACCTGAACGCCGGGCGCATGGTACGAGACGTCAGCTTTGTCCTCCGAAAGGGCGAGATCCTGGGCTTTGCAGGGCTCATGGGCGCGGGGCGCACCGAGACCATGCGAGCCATCTTCGGCGCGGACGCGATTGAAAGCGGCACGATCCACCTGAACGGCCGGGCGGTCACAATCCACTCCCCCGCCGGGGCGATCAAGTCGGGCATCGCCTGTGTGCCGGAGGACCGTAAAAAAGAAGGCCTGTGCGTCGATCTGTCCCTGCGGGAAAATGTGGCGCTGGCCAACCTGGACCTTCTGAACGGGCCGCTGGGCAAGGTGCTGCGCCGCAAGGAGGTTTCCCTCACCCAGCGCGCCATCGACGACCTGAGGATCAAAGCCTCCAGCCAGCTGATGCTGGCCAGAAACCTCTCGGGCGGCAACCAGCAGAAGGTGGTCGTGGGCAAGTGGCTGGTGCGGGACGCGGAAGTCGTGCTGTTTGACGAACCTACCCGCGGCATCGACGTGGCCGCGAAGGTCGAAATCTACCACCTGATGAACCAGCTCAAGCAGAGGGGCATCGGCGTCCTGTTCGTCTCCAGCGAGATGCCCGAGATCCTGGGCATGGCCGACCGCATCCTGGTCATGTGCGACGGCCGCGTCACCGGGGAATACACGGCGGCGGAGGCCACGCAGGATAAAATCATGCTGAGCGCCACGCAGTTTGAATCCAGGAAAGGACAGGCTGGCTAACGATGAAAAAAGACAATTTCTTCCGTCGGATCATGCAGGTTCGCGGCATGGGCCAGGTGGTCTCGGTCACCACGGCGCTGATCGTCATGTGCGCGGTGTTCTCATGGCTCAATAGCAGCTTCATGACGCCCCGCAACATCAGTTCCCTGCTTCGGCAGGTGGCCCCGATCCTGATCATCGGCATGGGGCAGTCCTATGTGCTGATCACCGGCGGAATCGATCTTTCGATCGGCTCGGTGGTCGGCTTGAGCTGCATGGTGAGCGCCACCATGATGACCAATGGCATCCATGTGCTGATCGCGCTGCCGCTGACCATGCTGGCCTGCCTGTTCGTGGGCCTTCTGAACGGCACGCTGATCGCGCGGGCCAAACTGCCGCCCTTCATCGCGACGCTGGGCACCATGATCATGGCCCGGGGCGTAGCGCAGATCGTCAACGGCAACATGAATACCGACCAGATCACCGCCGGCGGCAGCGAGGTCTTCCGCGACCTGTTCTACTACGGCAAGTTCGCGGGGCTTTATACGCCCATGTGGCTTGCGATCATCCTGTTTTTGATCTTCAATTACATTCTGTCCTCCACCCGCACCGGCCGTCACATCTACGCGCTGGGCTCCAATTACGAGGCGGCCCGGTTTTCCGGCGTCAGCGTCAAGTGGTCGATGACCAAGGCCTACATCGTCTCCTCGTTCATGAGCTGCATGGTTGGCTTCATTCTGATGGCGCAGAGCGGCATGGGCACGATGGACGCGGGCAACACCTACGAGCTGAACGCCGTGGCCGCGTCGGTCATCGGCGGCGTGTCCACGATGGGCGGCCAGGGCCTGCTGTTCGGCACGGTGATCGGCGCGTGCATCTGGGGCGTACTGCAAAACGGCCTGCAGTTTGCGGGCGCGCCGCTGGCGCTCAAGAACATCGTGATCGGCATCGTGGTCATCGTCTCGGTCCTGATCGACCGCATCGCCCGGGGTGACGCGATCGACCTCAAGAAGCTCTTCGGGCGGCGCGCCCAAAGCTAGCATGCAGGCGCAGCGATGCGCTTAGCATAATCATCAAGGAGGGTTACACGGTATGAAGAAGATCCTGGCTCTCACGCTCGTTCTCCTTCTCTCGCTGGGCCTGTTCACCGTTGCCAACGCGGAAGGCAAGCTGGTATACCTGATCACGATGGACAAGATGGACATGCACTGGGTGTCCGTGGACGCGGGTGCCAGCGCCATGGCCAAGGCGCTGGGTCTGGATTATAAGTGGGACGCGCCGGATGGCAAGGACAACGCCGACCAGATCGAAGTGTTGAACAACGCCATCGCCGAGAAACCCGCCGTCATCCTGCTGGCCGCCACCGACCCGCAGGGCATCGCCAAGACCGTCGAAGAGGCGCAGGCGCAGGGCATCACCGTGCTCTACGTCGACTCTCCGGCCGCCACCACCGTGCCGGTGACCCTGTCCACCGACAACTACGCCGCCGGCAAGCTGGCGGGCACCACCATGATCGAGGAACTGGACAAGGCTGGCAAGACCGCCGGCAAGATCGGCATCATCTCGGTCAACACCGCCACCAACTCCACCATGAACCGTGAAAAGGGCTTCCGCGACGCCCTCGCCGCCGACGGCCGCTTCGAAGTGCTGACCACGGAATACAAGGAAGGCCTCGCCGCCGAGTCTCAGGAAGCCGCCACCAACTTCATCATGGGCAATCAGGACCTTGTGGGTTTGTTTGGCGCCAATGAAGGCTCCACCGTGGGCGTGGGCAACGCCATCAAGGCCGAAGCGCCCGAAATCATCGGCATCGGCTTCGACAAGTCCGACGCGATCCTGGGTCTGTTGAAGGATGGCTCCCTGAAGGCCGCCATGGCGCAGAACCCCTTCACGATGGGCTATCTGGGCGTCGCGGAAGCCAACGCCGTGATCAACCAGCTGTCCACCGGCCCGTCGATCATCGACACCGGCGTCTCCGTGCTGCGCGGGTAAACGAACTGCAAGGAACACGCTTTGCCAAAAAAAGCTCCACGACGCATCGCTCGCCGTGGGGCTTTTTCATAGACATATGAAAATCACTCCAGCCCGATCAACTCCCCCGTGCCACCCCTGGCGCTAACTTCAAGCAGCGTGTACACTCTGGCGCAGGTATAGCCCGTAATAAACATCGAGACATTGCCATCGGCGGACGCGAAGCGCAGCATGCTTCCGAGCCGTTCAAAAGTGAACCCATTGGGCACAGTGAGGACCAGATCGTCCCGCCACGCTTCAAAGGGTCCAGTGCGTACCAGGTACTGTGCGCGGCCCGGCCTTGTAGGGTGACGCGCAGTCTCAAAGAGCGTGGCGCCGGGTGGCAAGGGGATACTGTAAACGTCTGTTCCCAGCGTTACCCTGCAGTTCAGCGGGTGAAAGCAGTCCACCCGTTCCAACGCAGCCTGTTCCGAATCCGTCAGTCCCTCGCTTTCAAGCGCCCAGTGGTTCAAAAACTCCGCACGGGCGGACGGCACCGCAAGCGCCAGCACCCCGTAATACGCAGGCGCGCACAGCAAGGCCAAGGGTATTAGCAACGAAATGACGACCAGCACATTAAGAAACCGCTTCATGTGCGCTCCCTCCTTATGACGGTATTGACGGATTCTGTAGGATGTCCCTGAACGTATAGCCGCCGGAGCCATCCGGAATGCGTTCGATTGGATAAAAGTAGAAGATCGTGTAATTCCTTCCAAAATATGAGAAGCCCATGTGCACCAAGGTTCTGTCGTCCTTCCCTGTGAAGGAATCTCCAGCGCCCATCTGTTCGTATTCAAAGCCATCGGGTGCACACGTCGCGATGTCTCTGTGCCATGCCCCGCCCGCAGCGCAACTGGCCATGTATTGTAGGGTATTCTCCGATTGGGGAAAATCCGCATTGGCAAAGAGCGCAGAACCGGCGGGTAGCGGAAAGTCATACTCCGTACCATTGCAGCTGAATCGAACCGACGCTGGTCGGCAGCCATCACACTGTTTGAATACTCCTCGCTCGTAATCGGTTACCTGAAGGCCGCGCATCTCCTGATAGTTCCTGATCTGAATCCACACTGGCTCAAGGCCATGCGCATAGATCCCCACCGTCGCCAGCAAGAATAGTGAGATGACACCCACCGCCAGCACGAATTTCCCTTTCTTCACACCCATCCCCCCGTGTTCGCTGTACGCCAAAACATCAAATGCCGCAGCGTGGCGCGCTACGGCTTTTTGATGGCAATTTACAGAAATATGTTCCGAGGAGACCCGGTCACACTCCGGCCTTTTGGACACGGGACTTGCGGGCGGGTTTCGCTGGTTCCGATAAGGCTTCCGCCGCCGCGTCCGGCGCAGATTCGGCAAGCTTCTTCGTGCGGGACTTCTTAACAACTGCCGACGGAGCCTCCACTACAGCCGCTTCCGGGTCTTGAGTTGGTATTTCGGGCGTAGGTTCCGTCGGCTCTGCGGGCGCGTCCTTGACCGCCTTCGCCTTCCGGACGGGCTTGGCCAACTCCTTGTACAGGTCTACGTAGTGATGCGCCGACTGATCCCAGCCATACTGTCCACGCATCGCCCGCTCCATCAGCTTCTTCCAGACATCCGGATGATTCCGGTAATAGTTCACCGCACGCTCCACCACCGTCAGCATGTCGTGGGCGTTGTAGTTGAGGAAGGTAAAGCCGTTGCCCTCCTCGGTGTACTTGTTGTAGGAAAGCACGGTATCCCGGAGGCCGCCGGTCTCCCGGACGACGGGGATTGTGCCATAACGCAGGGAGATCATCTGCGACAGCCCGCAGGGCTCAAACATCGACGGCATCAGGAACATGTCCGCGCCGGCGTAGATGCGGTGCGCCATCGTGTGGTTCATCTCAATGCGGGAAGCGATGCGCCCGGCGTACTTCCACTGGGCCCAATTGAAAAGGTCCACATACCGGTCCTCGCCCATGCCCAGCACCACCAGTTGACAGCCGGTGGTCATCACGCCGTCCAGCACATGCTCCAAAAGATCCAGGCCCTTCTGGCTTGAGAGGCGACCCACCATGCCGATCAGGGGAATGTCCGCGCCCTCCTGAAGGCCCAGCTCCCGCTGCAGCGCCAGTTTGTTCTGAACCTTCCTGTCCACCGTCTCGGGGCCGAACCGGGCTTCGATCAGCGGATCGGTCATGGGATCGTACTCCTCAAGATCGATGCCGTTCAGGATGCCCAGAAGATCCTGGGAACGGGAGCGCATCAGCCCATCCAACCGCTCGCCATAGTAGGCGGTCTTGACTTCCTCCGCGTACGTGGGGCTGACGGTGGTGATCTTCTGCGCGAAGGTCAGGCCACCCTTCATGAAGGAACACTGGCCGTAAAACTCCATGTGGTCGGGCGTGTAGGCCTGCGCGCCCAGACTGACCAGTTCTTCGATCTGGTCGATTGGGAAGATCCCCTGATACTGCAGGTTGTGCACGGTGTATACCGACTTGATCTTCTGGTAGGGCTTGAGCACCCTGTACTGAATCTCCAGCATCGCCGGGATCAGGCCGGTCTGCCAGTCGTGGCAATGGAGCACATCCGGCACGAAATCGATCTTGGGCAGCGCCTCCATCACGGCGCGGTCAAAAAACGCGAACCGTTCGCCCTCGTCCCCGCCCAGACCGTAGATGTAGGAGCGGCCGAAGTAGTACTCATTGTCGACAAAATAGTACGTGATGTCGTTCAGCGTCAGCCTTTCGATGCCCACATACTGCCTGCGCCAGCCGAGGTTTACATAAAAGTAGAGCAGATGCTCCATTTTGGAGCGCCATTTTTCTGGGATCGCGCTGTAGAGCGGCGTGATCACCCGCACGTCTACGCCGGATTTTTTAATTTCCTTGGGCAGCGCGCCCACCACGTCGGCCAAGCCGCCCGTCTTGGAAAACGGCACGCATTCCGAGGCCACAAACAGCACTTTCACGATTAGATCGCCTCCTTGATATGAGGGTACCCACCCTACAGGGTCATGTTTTTCCCGATCACGATCGGGTAGGCTTTTTGCCCGATCAGCTTGCCGCTGCGAATCGTGACCGCCTTGTCGAGGATCACGTTTTCAACCTCGACGCCCTCCTGGATCTCCGACTCCTGCATGACGACGGAGTTTCTGACCACCGCGCCCGCGCGCACCCGGACGCCGCGGAACAGGATGCTGTTCTCAACGGTACCTTCGATGATGCAGCCGTCCGCCACCAGTGAATTGGACGCCTGGGCGCCCTCCACGTACTTTGCGGGCACTTCATCGCGCACTTTGGTGTAGACCGGGCTGCCGAAAAGCTCCTGCCTGATGTCGTAGTGTAGCATATCCATGTTAAACTCAAAATAACTCAGGACAGATTCTACGCGCCGGTGGTACCCTTTATACTCATATCCGCGCACGGTGAGCAGTTTTTGCTTCAGGTACTGGGGCAGCATGTCCCGGAGCGCGTCCTTCATGCCGTGGGCCAGCGCCTGATCCACCAGGTGCACCAGCATCGAGCGGCGCATCAGGATCACGTCCATGCAGAAGTTGGGGTTTTCGGGGATGTTGGGGCCGATTTCAAAGTCCAGCACATTGTCTCTGTCGTCCAGCTTCAGGTAGGTATGCCTGGACAGCATCGAGGGCGACACTCGGCTGTCCCGGTAACGGGTGGTGTACATCAGCGTCACGTCCGCGCCGGACTCCTTGTGCTTTTTCACCATGTCCTCAAAGTTGGTGTTGAACACGGAATAGCTGCCCATGAGCAGCACCAGATCCTGATTGGACCGGCGCAGATAGGCGATGTTGCTCTTCAGCGCGTCCAGCGTGCCCTCGTAGGTACCCACGTTTTCACGGGTCTGGAAGGGCGGCAGGATGAACAGGCCGTCGTTTCTCGTGTGCAGGTCCCATTCCTTGCCCGCGCCCAAGTGATCCATCAGAGAATGGTAATTCTTCTGCATGATGACGCCCACGTTGCGAACGCCCGAATTGACCAGGCTGGACAGCTGGAAATCGATGATCCGGTAGCGCCCGATGACCGGAAGCGCCGCCACCGCGCGGGAGCTGGTCAACTCGCGCATGTTGATGTCGTCCTTTGAGGTATAGATGATGCCCATGACGTCTTTCATTTGTCCGACGCCTCCTTTGCCTCAAGCTCGTCCGGGCCGACCTGCTCGCCGGGAAGCACCTTGTAGCCCGCCGGCAGCACGGTGTCCGACGCGATCAGCGCGATCTCGCTCTGGCCGCCCTCGCCCACGTCGCAACCCTCGCCCACCACCGCGCGTTCGCCGATGATCGCGCGGCGCACGACGGCGTTCTTCTTGATGACGCTGCCCGGCATGACCACCGAGTCCACCACCACCGCGCCTTCCTCCACCACGACGCCCGCAAACAACACCGAGTGGCTGACCGCGCCGTAGACCTCGCACCCTTCCGTGACCATGCAGGAGGAGACCCGCGCCTTGTCGCCGATGAAGTGGGGCGGCATGATGGGATTCCTGGCGTAGATGCGCCAGCGCTTGTCGTAGAGGTTGAACAGCGGCGGGTCCATGATCAGGTCCATATTGGCTTCCCAGAGGCTGTAGATGGTTCCGACGTCCTTCCAATAGTCCTCAAAGTCGTAGGCCATCAGCTTTTGCTTGTCTACGAGCATCTTGGGGATGATGTTTTTCCCGAAGTCGTTGGAGGACTTCTTGTCGGCCTCGTCGGCCATCAGGTATTCCTTGAGCACCTGCCAGCTGAACACATACACGCCCATCGATGCGCGGTTCGACTTGGCCTTGGCGGGCTTCTCCTCGAACTCGGTGATGCGGCCGGACTTGTCGGTCGCCATGATGCCGAACTGGTTGGTGATCTCCCAGGGCACCAGGCGCACGGCGATGGTGGCGGCGGCCTTGTTGTCGATGTGGTTCTGCAGCATTTTATTGTAATCCATCTTGTAGATGTGATCGCCCGACAGGATCAGCACGTAGTCCGGATCGTACTGTTCGATAAAGCTGATGTTCTGGTAGATGGCGTTGGCGGTGCCGCGGTACCATTCGCCGCTCTTGCCCTTTACGTAGGGCGGCAGTACGAACACGCCGCCATTGGTCAAGTCCATATCCCAGGGCTGGCCGGAACCGATGTAGCGGTTGAGCTCCAACGGCTGGTACTGGGTCAGAACGCCGACGACATCGATCCCGGAATTGGAACAGTTGGAGAGCGGAAAATCGATAATGCGGTATTTCCCACCGAACGGCACGGCGGGTTTGGCGAGCGTTTTTGTCAGCAGGCCCAGCCTCGAACCTTGTCCTCCGGCCAGAAGCATGGCAATGCAGCTTTTTTTGAGCATTCCCCTTCATCTCCTTTGCGTTGGTGCGGCGGTCAAATGTTAATAATATGAATAACCAGTTGATAACATTATACACGATGCACCGGTGAAATACCAGCCTATTTTTTCAAGCGGCGCTAGGAATTGTGCAAAAAAAGAGCGGCTTTTTCGCCACTCTTTTCGAAAGAATATAGGACAATCGCCGAAAGACTTACGCCACCCGATCGATGAGCGTCTTGGCCAGGTCCGCCGCGGAGGCCGCGTCGGGCGAATAGCCGTCCGCGCCCACTTCATCCGCGAAAGACTGGGTGACCGGCGCGCCGCCGATCATAACCATGACCTTCTCGCGGACGCCCGCCTCGCGAAGGGCGTCGATGGACTGCTTGATGGAAGGCATCGTGGTGGTGAGGAGCGCGCTCATGCCGATGATCTGCGCGCCCTGATTCTTGGCGGCGTCGATGAAGGTCTCGGGCGCGACGTCCACGCCCAGGTCGAGCACGGTGAATCCGGCGCCTTCCAGCATCATGCCCACCAGGTTCTTGCCGATATCGTGCAAATCGCCCTTGACGGTGCCGATGGCAACCACGCCGCGGGTCTTCGCGTTGGCTTCGGCCAGGAGCGGCTTCAGGATCTCAGTGCCGGTTTTCATCGCGCGGGCGGCGATCAGCACCTCAGGCACGTACACTTCGTTGTTCTTGAACAGCACGCCCAGTTCGTTCATGCCGACGATCAGAGCGTCGTTGAGAAGCGATTCCGCGTTAACGCCTTCGGCTACCGCTTCCGTTACAAGCGTCTTGACAATCTTCGCGCGGCCAGCCTTAACGGCATCCGCGATGGCGCGAAAGTCCGCCATAAAATCCCCTCCGAAAATTCATCTTGGGCTGTGCCCTCTCCGATAGTATAGCATGAAAAGGGTTGAAGAATTATAACAATTTCTCTCTAATACGTGTAATTTCTTTTGATTTATGGTACAATGTCGCTGGGAGATGATCCGATGCAAAAAGAGCTCATCCGGGAGCGCGCGGAGGCGCTGGGCCAGGTGGCCGCGCTGCCGGTTCAGGTTTTGGACGCGAATGGGCGCGCGGAAATGCGCTGCGGCGCTCTGTGCGAGTATTGCCGCATTTTCAAGCGGTTCATGAAGCAGGGCGAGTCCTGTGAAGCGCTGCACGCGCTGGCCGGGCGCCGCGCGATGGATCTGGGCGAGTCCTACATCTTCACCTGCCACGCGGGCGTCTATCACATCGTGATGCCGCTGGTGAACGGCAGCGAATTCGAAGGCGCGGTGCTGCTCGGGCCGTTCATGCTGGGCTCAATGGATTCCACGCTGCTTCAGGAGGTCGCCAAGCGCTACCAATTGCCAATGGACGCGCTGCTGGATATGTATGACGCGGCCGGCAGCCTCAAGCCGCTGTCCACCGAGGAAGCGGGCGCGCTGTGCCGCATGGTGCGCTTCCTGTTCGGCGCGCTGGAGGACCCGACGCTGGAACTGCGGCGCGGCCGCGCGCAGCAGCAGAGCCGCATCAGCGAATCGATCCAAACCTACAAGGGGTTTCAGGCGGCAGGCCCCACCTACCCGCTGGAGAAGGAGCGGGCGCTGGTACGCCACGTGCGATCCGGCGATGTGGCGGAAGCCAAGGCGCTCCTCAATGACCTTCTGGGCTACGCGCTGTTCTCCACCGGCGGCACGCTGGAAGTGGTCAAGGCCTGCACGGCGGAACTGTGCGCGCTGCTCTCCCGCGCGGCCATCGAGGGCGGCGTGCAGGCGGGCGACGCGCTGGCGATGAACCGCTCGTTCATGCGCTCCCTGTGGCAGGCATCCACGGCGGAGGACCTGTGCTACCACATGCAGGAAGTGGTGGAGCGCTTCTGTCAGAGCGCGTTCCCGCCCTCCAGCGCCGTGGAGCGGGACGTGATCCAGCAAGCCACGCGCTTTATCAACATCCACTTCGCGGAGCCGCTGACGCTTCAGGACGTGGCGCGCAGCGTGCACCTGAGCGAGAGCTATTTCTCTTCGCTGTTCAAGAAGGGCTGCGGCGCGTCTTTCCGGGAATACCTGAACGCCGTGCGGGTGGACGAAGCCCGGCGGCTCCTGGACCTGAATCAGCAGTCTGTCACAGAGATCGCGCTGTCGGTGGGCTTTGAGAGCCAAAGTTACTTTTCCAAGGTGTTCCGGGCGGTGGCGGGCACATCCCCGAAAGAATACCGTATGAAAGTACATGTAAATCATACGGAATCTAGCGCAGACACGTGAACCGCACTGTTATAATGGCATCGGATTTCCCTATTGAAAAGTAGGAGTGATTTCGATGACGCCCAAGGAAATACTTCTGAAAACATTCCGCCGCGAGGCCGTGCCCTCGATGGCCTGGGTGCCTTTTGCCGGGGTGCACGCCGGCAAGCTGACGAACGTTGACGCGACCACGCTGCTCACCGACCCGGACAAGCTGTTTGAAGCGCTCATGAAGGTTCACGAGCTCTACCGCCCCTCCGGCCAGCCGGTGCTGTTCGATCTGCAGATCGAAGCCGAGTGCCTGGGCTGCGATCTGGTGTGGGCCAAGAACGGCCCGCCGTCGGTCGCTTCCCATCCGCTGGCGGACGACATGTCCATCCCCTGCGTTTGCACCATCCCAACCGAAAAGAGCGGCCGCATTCCGCTGGCGCTGGATGTGATGGGACGCATGAAGGCCGCCGTGGGCGAGACCACGGCGCTCTACGGCCTGATCTGCGGTCCGTTCACGCTGGCCTCCCACCTACGCGGCAACGACATCTTCATGGACATGTACGACGATGAGGAGTACGCGGCGGACCTCCTCGCCTTCTGCAACAAAGTGGCCATGCGCATGGCCGAACTGTATGTCAAAGCGGGCATGGATGTGATCGCCGTGGTCGACCCGATGATCAGCCAGATCTCCGTCAGCCACTTCGAACAGTTCATGTCGAAACCCTTCTCCGCGCTTTTCAGCCACATCCGGTCTTTGAACGCGCTCAGCGCGTTCTTCGTCTGCGGCGACGCCACGCGCAATATCGAATCCATGTGCAAGACCAGCCCGGACGCCATCTCCATCGATGAAAACGTCAACCTGGCGGCGGCCAAGGTCATCGCCGACCGGTACAACATCGCCATCGGCGGCAACATTCCGCTGACGACGGTGCTTCTGCACGGCAACCAGCAGGATGTGATGAAGTGCGTGGTCGACCTGCTCGATTCCGTCCAGAACCGCACGGGGCTGATCGTCGCGCCCGGCTGCGACATGCCCTACGACGTGCCCGTGGAGAACGGCATCGCGGTGTCCCACGCGGTGCTCCACGAGGCCGAGGCCCGCGAGATGCTCAAAAATTACGTGGCGGCCACCGAGGACATCGAAATAACACTGCCCGATTACCAGCATCTTGAAAAGCCGCTGGTGGAGGTGTTCACGCTGGACTCCGCCACCTGCGCCGCCTGCGGTTACATGATGGGCGCGGCCAACCGCGCCAAGGCCGACTACGGCGACCGGATCGACCTGGTGGAGTACAAGTTTACCGAGAAGGAAAACATCGCCCGCTGCAAGAAGATGGGCGTGCCCAACCTGCCCAGCATGTATATAAACGGCGTTTTGAAGTTCCGTTCGCTGGTGCCCAGCCGCAAGGAACTGAGCGACGCCATCGAAGAAGCGATGGGCTGACCCGCGCCGCCGCAGATCAAGCGGCTGTTTTCGCGGGCACACTCGTGAAAACAGCGGACGATCAAAAAAGTCCCGTTCTGATTCATTCGCTTCCGCTCCTCGGGATCAACGCCCCGCCGTGCGCTCCGCCCGACCGCCGTCTGCCTGAAAACTGGAAACAACCCCCGTATCCGTTGGGAGGTGACGCAAAACCATGCCTGACACAACGCACCCCGAATGCGCACCGGAAGCCGGAACGACCCGTCTCTACCTGATCACAGGCTTTCTTGGCGCGGGCAAAACCACGTTTCTCAAGCGGTTCGCGCAGCTTTCAGGCGGGCGGATTTCCATCATCGTCAACGAGTTCGGCCGGGAGAATATCGACGAACAGCTGCTGCGCGAGGTCAACGCGCGCCTGAGCGGCATCGCGGGCGGTTCGATCTTCTGCACCTGCCGGCTGGATCAGTTTGAAACCGCGCTGGCGGAAGCGCTTTCGGACGAGCCCGACGTGATCCTGGTGGAGACCAGTGGGCTCAGCGACCCCACCGCCATGCGGGATGTGCTCAGGCTGCGGGCGTCGTTTTCCAGGATCGACTATCGGGGCTGCCTCTGCCTGTGCGACGCGCGGAACCTCCACAAGGTCTACGAGACGGCGCGGGTGATCCGCAAACAGCTGGACGCCGCGGACATGGCCATCCTCACCAAGCGCGACGCCGCCACACCCGCGCAGGCCGCGTTGGCACGGTCCCTGATCGCGCGGCATGTGCCGGAAGCGAATATAATGGAAGTTTCTTTTGGCGACCTTTCTCCGGCGCAGGCGCAAACCCTCCGGCAGATGACCAGCGACGCGCGCAAGGGTTTCCTGACCGCCGACGTGGGGCTGCACTGCCTGACGCTCCGGGTGCGCGAGGATGCGTGCAAGGAAGCGCTGGACACGTTTCTGAAAACGCTGTCCGGCGAAGCCTACCGCATCAAGGGCTTTGTGCGTCTGGTGGACGGTGTATTCCTGGTGGACTGCGTCGGGCGGGATGTGGATCTGGTCCCCTGGACCGGCGGCGCGGACAATCTGGTGAGCGTTCTGTACGCCTACGGCCAGCAGGCCAAAAGGCTTGTAGAAAAGGCCAATCTCCCCTGGATCGCGGTGGAGGAAGCCCGGTAATCGGGCGCAGCCCTATCATTGAATCGTTCCGGATGCCTCCGGGCGCTTGCCGTCCGGAGGCGCGGGCGGGCGGTTTCAATCGCCGCCAGCCGCAAAACGCAAGCCCTTGACCGGCGGCAGAAGGCCCTTCCGGCGTTGGGTCTGACCGTGGAAGCCTTCATTTGCAATCCGCTTAGCAACGCCAAAATTCCCCATCCGGCCGATCCGTTCCACACGGGTCGGCCGGTTTTGCATGAACGCGTCACCAGCATGCAAATTTCACGTGAATTTGCATGTACCTGCAATTTTCCCGTCATTTTTGGCCGGTTTATTTGGGAACCAGTTTTCAAAACGCACATTTCCGCTTGCAAACAAACCATATGGAGCGTATAATGATCGCATCACTTGCAAGGAGGGAAACTCATGAAGAAGGTACTCGCCCTGGTTCTCGCCCTCATGCTGTTCATCCCCGCGATCGCTCTTGCTGAAGACGTCGTGAAAATCGGCGTATTCGAGCCGGTGACCGGCGAAAATGGCGGCGGCGGTTTCCAGGAAGTGCTGGGCATGCGCTACGCCAACCAGGTTGCTCCGACGGTGGATGTGGGCGGCAAGACCTACAAGGTTGAACTGGTCGAAGTGGACAACAAGTCCGACAAGACCGAAGCCGTCACCGCGGCCCAGAGCCTGATCGCCAGCGGCGTTTCCGTGGTGCTGGGCTCCTACGGCTCGGGCGTCTCCATCGCGGCGGGCGGCATCTTTGCCGACGCGCATGTTGCGGCCATTGGCGCCTCCTGCACCAACCCGCAGGTCACGCTGGGCAACGACTATTACTTCCGCGTTTGCTTCCTGGATCCCTTCCAGGGCACGGTCATGGCCAACTACGCCTTCCAGGACGGCGCCAAGACCGCGGCGGTCATCACCCAGCTGGGCGACGACTACTCCTCGGGCCTGGGCAACTTCTTCCTCAAGGCCTTCAAGGCGCTAGCGGGCGACGCCGCCATCGTGGCCAACGAGCAGTTCCAGACCAACCAGACCGATTTCAAGGCCATCCTGACCAACGTCAAGGCCGCGAATCCGGACGTCATCTTCGCGCCTTCGTCCATCGCCACGGCGCCGCTGCTCATCAAGCAGGCCCGCGAGCTGGGCATCACCGCCAAGATCATGGCCGGCGATACCTGGGAGAACGTGACGATTATCGAGAACGCGGGCAAGGATGCCGAAGGCATTGCTTTCTCCACCTTCTTTGATGAGGCCGACGCGGCCGCTGCGGACTTCGTCAAGGGCTTCAAGGAATACCTGAAGGCCAACCCCGACTCGCTGGAGAAGAACGGCGGCGAAGGCGTGGCGGCTGTTTCCGCGCTGGGCTATGATGCTTACATGACCGCCATCGCGGCCATCAAGGCGGCTGGCACCGTGGATTCCCAGGCCATCCGCGACGCGCTGCCCGGCGTCTCCATCACCGGCGTGACCGGTGCGATCGCCTTCGACGAGAACGGCGACGCCAAGAAAGACATGGCGTACATCAAGACCGTCGAAAACGGCGCCTTCAAGTTCCTCAAGACGGTGACGATCCAGTAAACGGTGGACTAGCGCCACAGGGGCCGATTCCATCGGCCCCTGTGTCTTGTAAAGTCGGAGGGATTCCATGAGCTTGACAACGTTAACGCAGCACTTCCTGACCGGCATTTCGCTGGGCGGCGCCTATGCGCTGATCGCCATCGGCTATACGATGGTGTATGGAATTCTGCGGCTGATCAACTTTGCCCACGGCGATATCTTCATGATGGCCGGCTATTTCATGATCTTCGCCATGTCCAGCCTGCCCTGGCAGATTTCGATCCCGATCGTGATCGCGTGCACCATCCTTCTGGGCTTCGCCATCGAGCGCGCCGCCTACGCGCCGCTTCGTTCCGCGCCCCGGATGTCCATCATGATCTCGGCCATCGGCGTCTCCTACCTTCTGCAAAACCTGGCCACCTACCTGTTCTCGGCGTTGCCGAAGCCCTATCCCGAGATTCCCTTCCTCAAGCGCATCTTCCAGATCGGCAGCGTATCGGCTTCGCTGGTCACCTTCATCACGCCGGTGATCGCGATCCTTCTGGTGTGGGGCCTGACCCAACTGATCAACCACACGAAGATCGGCATGGCGATGCGCGCCGTCAGCAAGGATTTTGAAACTTCCAAGCTCATGGGCATCAAGATCAACACCGTCATCTCCGTCACGTTTGTGATCGGCTCGGCGCTGGCCGCGGTGGGCTCGATCCTCTACTTCACCGACCGCATGTCGGTGAACCCCTTCAGTGGCACGCTGCCGGGACTCAAGTGCTTCGTGGCGGCGGTTCTGGGCGGCATCGGTTCGGTCCCGGGCGCGATGGTGGGCGGATTTGTCATCGGCATGTTCGAAACGGCGCTGGTAGCGGCGGGCGCTTCCACTTTCTCGGACGCCTTCACGTTCGTCCTGCTGATCGTCATGCTGCTGTTCATGCCCACGGGCCTGTTCGGCGAAAAGACTACGGATAAGGTGTGATGCGATATGAAAAAGACGACGAAGTGGCTTCTATCGCTCATCACAATCGCGCTGCTTCTCATTGCGCTCAATGTGCTGGAAGCGAACCGGTTTTCGCAGGGTATGCTGTACTCGGTTTTGCAGAAGAGCGCGATTCTCGCCATCGCGGCGGTTTCGATGAACCTTCTGAACGGCTTCACGGGCTTGTTCTCGCTGGGTCAGGCGGGCTTTATGGCGCTGGGTGCTTACACCACCGCCATTCTGACCATCCCCACCGCGAAGATTGAAGGCGTGTACTACATGGATGGCATCTCCTCCGCCATCATCTCCTTCAAGACATTCCTGGACGGGGCCCCCGGCTGGCTGCAGACGACCTATCCTTTCCTTGCGCTGATCGCGGGCGGTCTGGTGGCCGCCGGGTTCGCGGCGCTGATTGGGATGCCGATCCTGCGCCTGAAGAGCGACTATCTGGCCATCGCCACGCTGGGCTTCTCCGAAATCGTGCGGGCCGTTGTGGCCAGCCCGGAACTGAACACTGTGACCAACGGCTCCTACGGCCTCAAGAGCATCCCGAAGCTGGGCTCCATCGTGACGACATTCATCATCGCCGCGGTGTGCATCGGCGCGATCGTGCTGCTCATCAAGTCCAGCTACGGGCGCGCGTTCAAGGCCATCCGGGAGGATGAGATCGCAGCCGAGGCGATGGGCATCAACCTCATGAAGCACAAGAATCTGGCGTTTGTGATCAGCTCCTTCTTCACGGCCATCGCGGGCGGCATGCTGGCGATGTTCATGCAGTCCATCGACTCCTCCACCTTTAAGATCTCCATGACCTACGACATCCTTCTGATCGTGGTCATCGGCGGCATCGGCTCGGTGACGGGCAGCGTGTTCTCCGCCTTCCTCGTGACCGCCGCCAAGGAGTGGTGGCTCCGGTTCTTCGATACGCCGCTCACCATCGGGACCTTCCAGGTGCCGCTTTTGCGCACCGGCTTCCGCATGGTGGTGTTCTCGGTGCTTCTGATGGTGGTGGTGCTGTTCTACCGGCGCGGCCTCATGGGCACCAACGAATTCTCCTGGGATTTCTTCTGGAGAAAGCGGAGCGGCGCTTCGGCGGGAGGTGCGCGAGATGGCAAATAACGTACTGCATCTGGACAATGTAACCATGCAATTCGGCGGCGTGGTCGCCGTCAGCGACCTGTCGCTGGATGTGAACGAGGGCGAAATCGTCGCGCTCATCGGCCCCAACGGGGCGGGCAAGACCACCGCGTTCAACGTGATCACCAGCGTCTACGCGCCCACCAACGGCCGCGTGGCGCTGCGCGGCGAGACCATCGCGGAAGGGTTCCCCACCGGCAAGATGAGGAAACTGTACGCCGGCGGGCACAACGGCGAGTATTCAAAGCTCGTCACCCACACGCCCGATCAGATCACCGCGAAGGGCGTGGCGCGGACTTTCCAGAACATTCGTCTGTTCAAAGACCTGACGGTGTTTGAAAACGTGCTGATCGCCAAACACATGCACGTCAAGGCCAACGTGGTGTCGGCCGCCTTCCGCCTCAATTGGGCGGAGGAGGCGCGCATCCGCCGCGAATCGCTCGAGCTGATCGACTCGCTGGGCCTTTCGGCGGTGAAGGACGAGAAGTCCTCCTCCCTGCCCTACGGCAAGCAGAGGGTTCTTGAGATCGTGCGCGCGCTCGCCACCAGCCCAAGCCTTTTGCTGCTCGACGAGCCTGCCGCCGGCATGAATCCGCAGGAGACGGACGACCTTTCCGACTTCATCCGCAAGATCAAGAAGCAGTTCAATCTCACCGTCTTCATGATCGAGCACCACATGAACCTGGTCATGGACATCTCCGACCGAATCTACGTGATCGACTTCGGCAAGTACATCGCTTCCGGCACGCCCGCCGAGGTGCAGTTCAACCCGGACGTCATCAAGGCCTACTTGGGGGTGGAAGAAGCATGAGCCTGCTGGAAGTCAAAGATCTGAAAGTCAGCTACGGCGGGATCGAAGCCCTCAAGGGGATCTCGTTCAAGGTCGATGAAGGCGCCATCGTCACGCTGATCGGCGCCAACGGTGCGGGCAAGTCCACCACGCTCCGGGCCATCAGCGGCCTGGTGCATCCGTCCCAAGGCATCATCACCTACAAAGGCGAGCCCATCAGCGGCATGGATACCCAGAAGATCGTGGAAAAGGGCATCGCGCTGGTGCCGGAAGGCCGCCGCGTGTTCCCGAACCTGACGGTATTGGAGAATCTGCGCATCGGCGCCTACATGCGCTCGGACAAGACCGGCATCGAAGCCGACATCGAGCACGTCTATCAGCTGTTCCCGCGCCTCAAGGAGCGCAACTGGCAGCTGGCGGGCACGCTCTCCGGCGGCGAACAGCAGATGCTGGCGGTCGGCCGCGGACTGATGTCCAAGCCCAAAATCCTCATGATGGACGAGCCGTCTCTGGGCCTTGCGCCGATGGTCGTGCGGGACATCTTCTCCATCATCCGCACCCTCAACAAGGAAGGCATCACCATCCTCCTGATCGAGCAGAACGCCAACGCCGCGCTGCGCGCCGCCAACTACGGCTACGTGCTGGAGACCGGGCACATCACCCTGTCCGGAACCGGCGAGGAACTGCTCGAGAACAAGCAGGTACGCGAGGCCTACCTGGGCAAAACGCGGGAGAAGTAGGGAAACGGGAGTACGCCGAAGGGCGCCGCCCTTTGGAATCCCACAAGGAGCATGATGCGCCTTGACCCCACTCAAAAAGTATAAAAGTGTAGAATGCATCGCATCCTGCACTTTTTTATGTCACCGAATGATTACCTTTCCGGTTCTCTTTCTCCCTTGTGGGGAGTCCAGAGGGATTCAATCCCTCTGGCAGGGCGCGGGGCAGAGCCCCGCAATCTCCCGCGCCTCCCGCACTTTCTACGCCCCCTGCGCTTCCAGGCCCATCTGGCTGACGACCATCTGGTAGTAATGGCCCTTCCGCGCCATGAGGGCGGCATGGTCGCCGCGCTCGACGATGCGGCCGTTTGAGAGCACCAGAATCTGGTCGGCGTCTCGAATGGTGGAAAGGCGGTGGGCGATCAGGAAGGACGTGCGGCCCTGCATCAGGCCCAGCATGGCCCGCTGGATGTCTTTTTCGGTCTTGGTATCGACGGAGGATGTGGCCTCGTCCAGGATCAGAATGCGGCTCTCGCAGAGAACCGCCCGCGCAATGGCCAAGAGCTGCCGCTGCCCCTCGCTGAGCGAATCGGCGTTGCCGGTCAACATCGTCTGATAGCCGGAGGGCAATCGTTCGATGAAGCCGTGCGCGCGGGCCAGCTTCGCCGCCTGCATCACTTCCGCGTCCGTCGCGCCTGGCCGGGCGTAGCGGATGTTGTCCATGATGGTGCCGGTAAACAGGCAGGTATCCTGCAGCACCACCGAGAATACGCGGCGCAGGCTTTCGCGGGTGACCTTTTGAATGTCCTGCCCGTCGATCTGGATTTGCCCGGAGTCCGGATCATAGAACCGGGTCAACAGATTCACAATGGTGGTCTTGCCGGACCCGGTCTCGCCCACCAGCGCGCAGACCTTCCCATCGGGCACGGAAAACTGAACGTGGTCCAGCACCGGCCGGTTTTTATCGTAGGAGAAGCAAACGTCCAAGAATTCCACGCCGCCCTTGGTGCTCATCAGGTCCTGCGCGCCCGGCACATCCGCTGGCTCCTCCGCCTCGTCCAGCACCTCAAACACGCGCTCCGCGCCCGCCAGGGCCGACTGGATGGTCGCAAACAGCCCGGCCACCGCGTTCAGAGGCCTGGCAAACTGCTTGGAATAGCCGAGAAAGCTGACCACCGCGCCCACGGACAGCCCCGCGGTGATGGAGAGCCAGCCGCCCGCGATGGACACCAACGCGAAGGTGAGGTTGCCGATCACGTTGACCAGCGGCATCATGAGACCCGACCATAGCTGCGCCCGGTAGCCGCTTTCGCACAGCCGCTCGTTGATACCTGAGAGCTCACTAAGCACTTCCTCCTGCCGCCCGAAGGCCTTGACCATCCGCATGCCGGTGATGGTCTCCTCCACCACGCCGTTCATCGCGCCCAGCGCGCGCTGCTGCGCCAGAAAGTGGGTGCGGCTTTTTTTTGAGATCATCCGGGTCAGAAGGCCCACCAGCGGCACAGAGATAAGCGTAACCAGCGTCAGCGGAACGCTCAGCGCCAGCATCACAACCAGCGAGCCGGTCAGCGACAGGACGCTGGACAGAATCTGTGTGGTGGACTGGGCGATGGTGGCCGAAATGCTGTCCACATCGCTGGACAGGCGGCTCATCGTATCGCCGTGGGCGCGGGTATCGAAAAACCGGAGCGGCAGGCGCTGGAGTTTGTCGAAAAAAGCGCCGCGCAACGACCGGACCAGCCGCTGGGAGGCCTTCAGCATCAGTGTGTCGCAGGCGGTGCCCGCCACATAGCTGGTAAGGTTCAGCGCCACGATGACCAGAAGGCATGTCGAGAGGAGATCCCCGTTCAGGCTCGATCCGGCAAAGGCGTTGAATGCGCGGCCCGTCCAGTAGGGAATCAAAACGGACACAAGCGCCGACAGCGCCGTGAGGCCCATGATCACAGCCAGCGCGGCTTTTTGATCTTTGTACAAAAGGGCCACGCGGCGCAGCGTGCCGCGGGCGTCCCGCGCCTTCTGGCCGGGCGCAAAACGCGCGCCCGCATTGCCAAAACCCTTCCCGATCTGCGGCTGCTTTCCGGACGGCTGATGATCGCTCATGCCAGCGCCCCCTCTCCGGCCACCTGGGAGCGGTACAGATCCCTGTAGGTCTCGCAGGTTTTCAGAAGCTCCCTGTGGCTGCCCAGACCCACCGCGCGGCCGCCGTCCAGCACCAGGATGGAATCTGCAAACATCGCGGTGGTGCACCGCTGGGTGATCAGGATCAGCGTGCGCCCGCCCCGGGCATGCATCAGGTCGTCCCGGACCTTTGCCTCGGTCAGGGCGTCCAGAGCGCTCGTGGCGTCGTCAATGACAAGCACCCTCGCCTTCCGGATCAGCGCCCGCGCGATGGACAGCCGCTGCTTCTGCCCGCCCGACAGGTTGACCGCGCCGCCGCTGAGGGAACTTTGAAGCCCGTCAGGCGTATCACGCAGAAAATCTGCCTGCGCCATGTCCAGTGCCATCCACAGTGCCTCGTCCGTCGCCGCAGGGTCGCCCCAGCGCAGGTTCTCCGCCGCGGTGCCGGTAAAGAGCATCGCCTTCTGCGGCGCCAGTGCCACCGCGCTGCGAACCGCCTCCACCGGTAGCGTCCGGATGTCCCGCCCGCCCAGCAGCACCCGTCCGCTGCTCACATCGTAAAACCGCAAAAGAAGCCAGGCCAGCGTGGATTTGCCGCTGCCGGTCGGGCCGATCACCGCCAGCGAACGCCCCGCCTCCGCAGAGAAGGATACATCGGAAAGCGCGGGCAGCCCGCTGCCGCCCGGGTAGGCGAAGGTCACATGGTCAAATTCCACTGAGCCGCCGGGCACATCGGCCGCGTCGCCGCCTCCATCGGAGGCGAAGTCCTCCTCGGCACTAAAAACCTCCTGAATGCGCAGCGCTGACGCCTTGGTGCGCACGAAAATGGTGAAAATGTTGGTCATCATCGTCAGCGATATCAGGATCTGCGCCATGTAGATTGTAAAGGCGGAGATGTCGCCCGGGGTCGCAAGCCCTTCCTGGAACAGGTTGGCGCCCAGCGCGATGATCAGCGCGGTGCCCAGACCAATGGACAGGGTCATCAGCGGCGACAGAAGCGTAATCACCATCTGCGCCGAGACTTCCCTGCGCATCTGCCCTTCGTTGGCTTCCCCGAACCGCCCGGCTTCCGCATCGTAGGTACCGAAGGCCTTGACGAGCCGGACACCCATCAGGTACTCCTGCACCACCGAGTTCATCCGGTCCACCGCCTTCTGAAGCAGCGCGTACCGGGGATAGCTCAATTTCATACTCAAGACGATGAGCGCCCCCACCAGCGCCACCACGCCGTAGACCACGAGGCTCAGGCGAAAGTTCAGCATCGCCGCCAGCGCCATGCTGCCCAGACAGGTGATCGGGGCTTTCAGGAAGATGCGCATCGCGCCATTGACAAACTGGACGATCTGATTGATGTCGCCGGTCATCCTGGTGATCAGGGAACCGGACGATATCCTGTCCGCACCGGCTTCAGAGAACCTCAGGATCTTTTCAAACTGATCGCGCCGCAGATCCGCACCGACCTTCTGGGAAACGCGGCTGGACAGGGCGTTCCGGATCAGCGCGAACACCGCGCCGAACGCCGTGACGAGCAGCATCATCGCGCCCCAGAAATAAACGCGCGAAAGATTCGACGCCCGGACACCCTCATCCAGAATACGCGCCATAATCGTCGGACCCATCAGGTCGCACACCGCCTCCATCGCGACGCAGGCGATCGCCAGATAGAACGGGCGGCGGTAGGACATAAAATACTTCTTAAACACGCCCATGACAATACCCCGGTTCTACTTTTGTTTGGTTTACACGCCTAAGACCCCAGGATTCCCGGAATGCGGCGCTTTATATCCCGCCGCGGCGGCTTATAACCTGATTTGGCCGGGCCCGCCCAGCATCACCGCTTTCAGCCTTAAGGCCAGCGGCACGTCCGCCGGCGCAAAGTCCACGTCCGGGAGCGCTTCCGGGGCCGTCCACATAAGCCGGTCGTGCACCGTCAGCGTCAGCTCGCCCGCCTGCCAGTCGTACCGGTACAGCTTCAGCCGTATTTCACCAAAGTCGTAAGCAAACGCGCTCTCGCCGACAAATTCGCCCGCTTTTCCGTGGATTTTCAATTCTTCCATCAGTTCCCGCTCCAATGCCTGATGGTCACTCTCCCCCGGCTCCACCTTGCCGCCGGGAAATTCCCATTTCCCTTCCAATTTCTGGCCGGGTGCGCGCCTGAGTACCAATACAAGCCCGCCGCGCTCCACCGCCGCCGCCACCACCTTCATACGCTCATCCTCCACCAAAACATTGAACCCGCTCATTATAGCACTTTTCCATCGGTTGGGCCATTGCGGGAACCTCCGGCGCACAAAAAA
>CALGYL010000024.1 GCA_937934775.1 uncultured Clostridia bacterium | reverse complement strand
CACGTCCCACCGATCATCGATCACGCCCTCCGGCACGGTGTTGTAGTAGTGGGCGAACAGGTTTTTAAGGTCGATGCGGCCTTTTTCCGGCCAGCCGATGTCATTCCACAGCACCGAGGGCTTGTAGCGGTCCACCAGTTCCATCGCCTGGTTGAGCGAATAGTCCGAAAAGGCGTAGGTGTGGTTGTAGTTGTCCTCGTTGGTGTGGGCGAGCCGCGGCTTGTCAAACGTCGTCCAGTCAAAGAGGCCGGAGAAGTAGGTGCCCATTTTCAGGCCTTCCGCGCGTACCGCCTCCGTCAGGTCGCCTACAAGATCGCGCTTCGGGCCCAGCTTCGCCGCGTTGTAATCGGTATACTTGGACGGGTACAGGCAGAAGCCGTCATGGTGCTTGGTAGTCAGAACCACATAGCCCGCGCCCGCTTCCTTGAAAAGCTTCGCCCACTCCGAGGGGTTCCACCGTCCGCAGGTGAAGCTGTCCGCGAAGCGCTCATAGGGGAAATCCTTGCCGAAGGTCTCATCGTGGTGCTTGCGCGCCGGTGAATCCTGAATGCGGATGGTGTTTTGGTACCACTCCGCATAGGGGTTGTGCCGATGCCATTCTTCCGCGGAGGGCTCGCCGCCCAGTTCCCAGGTGACTTCCGCCCAGGCGGGTACCGAATACAGCCCCCAGTGGATGAAGATGCCCAGCTTGCAGTCGTCATACCAGGCGGGCAGGGGATGGGTCTTGACGCTGTCCCAAGTCGGCTCAAAAAAACGCGCGTTTTCCATACTCAGATTCCTTTCGCAAATTCGTCGTCCATCGCCGCCAGGAACCGGTCAGTCGATCGAAATTTCAAAGCCCACGGGATACCCGTCGTCGGGGCTGCTGCCGAGACGGATTGTCATACAGGCTTCGTTGCGTTCGAATGGTACCGCGCCGCCGCCCAGCAGGGTGACGTTTTTCACATCATAGTCCGCGTCGTCCCCGAAGCACCGCGAAAGCGACGTCAGCTTCACCAGACCGTCCGCGGGGCGCTTCATGCAGAACGCGTAGATCTTCCCGGGCTTACAGGTGTAGCGGATGTCCTCCGGGACGAACGGCTCGCGGCTGGTGTCGGAGAACGCGCCTTCCTTGATGCGGGTCGGGCCTTCCCCGAACTTTACCCACGGGCGCGTGCCGTAGATTCCTTCGCCATTGACCTTGAGCCACCTGCCGATCGCGAGGAGCACGTCGCGGTCCTCGTCGGTGATCGTGCCATCCGCGCGCGGGCCGACGTTAAGCAGCAGTACGCCGTTTTTACTGACGATGTCGATCAGGTCGCCCACGATGTCCACCGGGTTTTTAAAGTCGTTGTGCTCGGTATAGCCCCAGGAGTTCTTTGCGATGGCGGTATCCGTCTGCCACAAAACCGGGCGGACGGCCTCCAGCTGACCGCGCTCCACGTCGAAGACGGCGCTGCCCAGCATGTAGGCCGCGTACTTGTAGTTGATCGCGACCTCGGCACCCCACTCGGCGGCGCGGTTGTAGTAGTACGCCGCAAACTTCCGAAGGTAGGGACGGAAGGCGACCTGCTGAATCCACCAGTCGAACCAGACGACTTTCGGCTGATACGCATCAACCAGCTCGCAGAGCCGTGCCAGCCAGTTGTCCAGATGCGCCTTGGGCGGTACGGGCGCGTAGAGGTCATGTTTCAGATGGTCGTTATCCTCCGCGGGCACCTGCACGTCGTAGAATGCCGGGTTCTCCGGCACGTCCGATTCAAAGGTCAGCCCGCCGTTGAAGAACCAGCAGTGCTCCGCGCGGTGGTCGGAGGCGCAGAACACGATGCCGCGCGCGTCCGCCTCCCGCTTCAGTTCGCCCAGCACGTCGCGCTTGGGCCCCATCTCAGCCGCGTTCCAGTGGGACAGGCGGCTCTTGTACATCTGAAAGCCGTCGTGGTGCTCTGCCACCGGCATCACATACTTGGCGCCCGCCTGTTCAAACAGGTCCATCCACACGGCGGGGTCAAACTTCTCCGCCTCAAACATGGGGATGAAGTCCTTATAGCCAAACGTCTTCTGATCGCCGTAGGTTTTCCGGTGATGTTCATACTCGGGTCGCCCCTCGATGTACATGTGCCGGGGGTACCATTCATTGCCGAACGCGGGCACGGCGTACACGCCCCAGTGAATAAAGATGCCGAATTTCGCCTCTTCATACCACCGTGGTACGCGATATTCGCAGAGCGATTCCCAGGTGTCGGCAAACGGCCCGCGGGCAATCACCTCATCCACCTGTTTCAGGATTGCATCTTGAACCAGAGTCTGTTCCTTTGTCATCTATCGTTCCTCCTAACTTTTTTCGATTCACGATTCGTCCGGGGGATTACCCCTTGACGCAACCGGCGATCATACCCTTTTGTACCTTTTCATGGAAGAAGATGTAGAGAATCATCATGGGCAGCACCGCGATGATGATGGAGGCAAACACCGGGCCCATCCGGGTCACGCGCTCGCCGGTGAAGAACATCAGTGCTCGGGAGACCGGGAATTTTGTTTTATCGTTGAGCAGGATGACGGAGAAGACCAGCTCGCTGTAGCCGTAGATGAACGAGAGGATGGCCACGGTGCTGAGGATCGGCGTCGAGACCGGCGCGATGATGCGAAACAGGGTGCTTGGCAGGCTGCAGCCATCGATGATGGCCGCCTCGTCCAGTTCGCGCGAGATGCCGCCGATGTAGCCGGTGATCAGGAAAATGGCCTGAGGAAGCTGGAATGCAATGTAAACCAAGATAATGAAGGGGAAATTGTCAATCGCCTTGAGTGACGCGGCGATTTTGGAGATGGGGATGATGGTCGCGTGCACGGGCAGCAGAAGCCCGAACAGAAAGAACACGTACACCGGCTTGATGAAAAAGAATTTCTGCCGGGCCAGAATGTACCCGGCGAGCAGCGCTACGATCAGCACACCGCCGGTGGTGCCAAGGCCCAGAATCATCGAGTTCATGACGCTGTTCAAGATGCCGGCATCCAGAATCGCATCGGAATAGTTGCTGAACAGCCACTGGGTCGGCAGCAGCAAGGATCCGCCGAAGATATCCGTGTTCGACTTGAAGGAAGACAGAAGCGTCGTAATCAGCGGGATGATGGTGGCCAGCGCCCACACGATGGCAAACGCGTATGTGACGATCCTGAAAGGCTTGTTTTTCATGTTGCCACCTCAATCCTCCTGCGTCAGCGCTTTGTTGAGCATCAGGCTCAGCACCAGACCCAGGACGAGTATGATCGTTCCGACGGCGTTGCCCATGCCGAAATACCGATAGGTGAAGGCCTGACTGTACAAAAACGTCGCGGGCATTTCGGATGTCTGGTTTGGCCCGCCCTTGGTCATTGCGTAAATCAGGTCGAACGCCTTCAGACACCCGGTGACGCACAGGACCGAGAACACTTTGAAGGAGTTTTTGCACAACGGCAGCGTGATAAAACGAATTCGCTGCCATCCGGACGTGCCGTCAATCTGCGCCGCCTCGTAGAGCGACTCATCAATGGCAACCAGCCCAGCGGCGAATATCAGCATGTTGAGCCCGGCGTAGATCCATTCATTGACCAGCGTCACCACCACGACGTTGACGGTGGGGACCGCGAGCCACGCGATCGCGAAGCGCTCCAGGCCCATGTTGCGCAGGATGGTGTTCACCATCCCCCAGTTGGGCTCCAGCATGTACACCCACATCAGACCCACCGCGGTGATGGGCAGCATGACCGGCATGAAGTACGCGGTCTTGTAAAAGCGCACGCCTTTGATATCGGAGGTGATGATCAGCGCGAGGATGAAGGAGAGCGGCATCAGCACGAGGAAGCCGCCGGCCATTAGAATCAGATCGTTTGTGAGGCTGCGCCAGAAGAGGGAGTTGTTGAAGATGGAGACATAGTTGCTGATGCCCACCGGTTTCATCGGCGCGCCCGCAATGCCCTTCCATGAAAAGAAGGACTGGTAGATGGCCTGCACAATGGGTGTCAGCAAGAGCAGGCAGAAGATCGCGAGTGCTGGCAGCAGGAACAGTAGAGAATAGAATAGCGTGTGATGCTTCAGACGCACGCGATCCCCTCGCTTTCAACCGTACTATGCGTGCCTCCCCGCGTTCGGGCGGGGAGGCACGCCCACTGGGCCTGGGTTACTTGTTCTGGATTTTCGCGACGATTTCCGCTCCGCACTGCTCTGGGGTATTGCCGATGAACAGGCCCTGCAGCGCCGCGCGCACGGTGTCCAGCATATGGGATTCCGTGTCGTAGGTCTGTACGTCGTCGCGGAATTCCTTGCCCTCGGCCAGCAGCGCCTTGGCGTCGGTGGTCAGGTGGTCGATGGTGACGCTGGGATCGGATTCAAAGTTGACCGCGTACACGCCGCCCTTGCAGTAGGCCTCCGCGCCCTTGAAGAACTCCTGGGAGGTCAAATACTTCACGACCTCGATGGAGGCGTCTACGGTGCCCTCCCGGTTGGAGATCGAGTATGCTTCGGCGGTGCCGCCCTGGTAGCTGTCCTTGTATGCTTCGTTGATGTAGGGGAAGCGGGCGATGCCGATGTTGCTGATGTCACCCTGATAACCCGCGACGATCTGCGGGATGAACCAGGTGCCGTTGAAGCGCATCGCGGTCTTGTTGTTCAGGAAGTCGGAGTCTTCGGTGTTGACGTCCACGCCGACGGCGTTGGGGCCGAAGAAGCCCTTGTCGTTGAACTCTTTGATGATGCCGTACAGCTTCAGCATTTCAGGTCCGTCATACTTGAGCTTGCGGTCCGCCAGATCCTGAACCGCCTGGGCGCCATAGCTCTTCATGATGAGGTTGTTAAAGAAGTGCCCGGCGCGCCACACGTCCTTCTCACCGAGGGACATGGGCTGCTGGCCTTTATCCAGCATGGTCTGGCACATGCTCTCCCAGTCTTCCAGGCTGGCAGGCGGCGCGTCAAACCCGCTCTTCTTCAGCAGGTCCTTGTTGTAATACAGGAACACCGAGTAGAACTGGCAGGGCACGCCGAAAGTGCCCGGGTAATCGGCAAACTGCCACTTGGTGAAGGTGTCGCTGAGGAAGCTGGCTTTCCAAGTCGGATCGGCGTCCACATAGGGCTGCACGTCCACCAGGATGCCCGCTTCTACGTAGTCGATGATGCGGCTGCCACCGTACTCGATGAAAATTTCGGGCTGTGTGCCGGTGGCGATTTGGCTGCGCAGCTTGTCCAGATAGGCGGCTTCATCTGAGAGAGACTCGTCGACGATGGTGATGCCCTTACCGGATTCGTTGAACTTCTTCACCTGTTCACGCCAGTAAACAGAGAAAGGCGAGTCATCCGACCAGCGGGTCATGATGCGGATGTTGATGTTTCCGCTCGACGCGGAGGCACCTCCGATCAGCGTCATTGAGAGGAGCAGAACGAGTGCCAAGGTGAGCGCGATGGTTCTTCTCATGGTACTTCTCCTTTCCAAACTTACGAGTCTTCCAAACAACAGGGCGTGCCCTGTTCCTTGCTCCGGGATGAAGGAATGCGTTTTTTTGCGGCCGTAAGGGCTAAACGTTTCGCTCTTGCATAAAGTAATTTCTGCCTCTGCAAAGGCTCTAGGGTGCGAAATTTCGGATTGACCGGTTTTTTTCAGATTCTTCGGACCGATTCGCCCAAGAGTAGCTTGTTGGTCACTGCGATTACTTTTCCTTCGGATTCCGCGCCCATCATCAGCTTCCTCAGATGGTTGGCCGCGGCGATTCCGATTCGGTGCATGGGCTGCGAGACCAGCGTCAGTCTGGGCCGTATAACGTCTGTCAGCAGGATGTCGTCAAAGCCGACAAACGACAACTGCGATGGGATCGCGATCTGCTTGTTCTGAACCGCCATGATGGCGCCGATGGTAATGTCATAGCTGGTGGCAAAGACCGCGGTAATGTCCGGACGGCGCTCATACAGCCGGAAAAAGCCTTCGTACCCGCCCTTCATGGTGTACTCGGTCACTTCCACAAGTTGCATATCCGGCTCACAGCCGATGCGCCGATAGGCATCCAGGTATCCCGCGAGCCGCTCGCGCGCCGTGTAGATTTCCTTCGGACCGCAGAGAATGCCGCATTTCCTGTGCCCCATGGAAAGCAGATAGGAGGTCGCCTCGCGGGAGGAATTCAGGTTGTCGGTGGTCACCACGTCATAAATCCTGTTGGGGGGCACGTTGTCAATCAGCACGACCGGAACGTTTCGCTTCCGGGCCGAATTAAAGCTGGTCATGCCATCAAAGCTCGTCACAGCGATGATGCCGTCCACCTGCTTGTCTATCAGGAATTCCACCGCTTCGATTTCGGTGCGCTGTTTGGAGTGGCTGTCGCAAAGCAGGATGCCGTATCCGTTGCGGCTCAGCGCGTCTTCCACGCCGCCGGCGATTGTGGAGAAGAAAATCGTGGAAAACTCTGGAATGATCATCCCCACGGTCATGGTCCGGTTGGTTTTCAGCCCGCGCGCCAGGGCGTTCACCCGAAAACTGAGCCGCTCGATGGATTCATCGATCAATTCCTTGTTGCGCGGAAGCACATTG
Organism: uncultured Clostridia bacterium; assembly: GCA_937934775.1. GTDB lineage: Bacteria > Bacillota > Clostridia > Christensenellales > Aristaeellaceae > JAEZHK01. The sequence goes on along the minus strand of CALGYL010000024.1, from coordinate 1,410 downwards.
CCGCCGTTTAAATACTTAGATATCGTCGCCAGGCTGAGTCCTGTCTCTCTCGCCAGATCTTTAATCGTGGATGGCAATGGAGCTCGCCTCGCTCTTTTTTCTGAATTCTATCATATGTATGGCGGATGCGTCAAGTGCTATTTATAAATAAGTGCAATATGCTGAAAATGTACCGGAATATCGTTGATTCCAAATGAAATCATTCGTGCAAATCTCCGGAGAGATGCATACTTTTTGAGCGAAACGTATAGCTTTCACCCGGAAGGAATATCTATGTACGAACACGGTATCTATTGGAAAAAGAGGCGCATTCCACGCTTGAAGGGCGAAAAAATGTGCGCCTGAAACTATTATTTATTTCAGGCGCGCACAATGCTTCTTGCAGGCGTCAAATTCGCGCGAGTTGATCGATTTGAGGAACCACTCGATTTTTGATGCCATACGCCATTTTCGCAGCCGGCAACGACGCATTCAGCGTGCTCATAGGCGGCTCGAGCGAATGGTCGCGCCGTTTCACCATCGTGAGATTATTTTCGGATCAAGCCTGCAGGCTTACTCCGTCGGCGCGTTGTCGCGCCAGCGGTGAACAGGCTGCCAGCCCAGTATTTTTTTCGCCCGTTCGTTGGAGAGCAGCGTTTGGTAACCGTCAATCGGGGATCGGATGTCCGTGACGTTGGGGAACCCATCCCGCATCAGATCGCAGCTTTTAATGTCCATACTGGTATCGTCCGCCGCGAGGTTGACGACCGGGGTGCCCAAGCCGTCCTTTTCGATCGCCAGGCGGCAGGCGGTCGCGATGTCGCGCGCGTCGATATAGCTCCAAAGGATGCACTTGCGCACTTCCACATCGTGAATGAATGTCGGAAAGCGCTGGTACCTTTCGGGCGTCATGATGTTGCCGAGGCGCAGGGAAACAATCTGCATGCCGTGACGGCGGTGAACCGCGCGCGCAATTTCCTCCCCGACGATTTTGCCCAGCCCATAGGAATCCTCCGGCAGGCAGGGGTGGTCTTCGTCCATGGGCACGTATTGGGGGGTCAGGCCGGTTCGGGTATTCACAATGCCATAGGCGCACTCGCTGGACGCGACGACGGCCTTCCGGATGCCGAGTGTGTCCGCGGCCTCGAGGAGGTTGTAAGTGGCCATCACGTTGTTGAAGAAGGTGACCTCATTGGGGTGAGTGTATGCTTCGGGAATCGCGGCAAGGTGCACCAGAGCGTCCGCCCCGGCGAGCGCGCCGTAACACTCGCCCATGTTGGTCAGGTTGACCGTCAGGTGTTTTGTCAAAGGGTTGACGGGTTTTTTCGCATCCACGCTTAGCACTTCATAGCCTTTTTCCAGAAAATGCTCCACGACGTGGGGGCCAAGAAGTCCCGCGGTTCCTGTGATAACGATTTTCGACATGATCCT
>CALGYL010000023.1 GCA_937934775.1 uncultured Clostridia bacterium | reverse complement strand
GACTCGAACCCGCAACCTGCTGATTACAAATCAGCTGCTCTGCCAATTGAGCTACGCCAGCACGCTGGCCATCCAGAGGTTAGCCCACTTCATCCGTCCCCGAATCCCGGTCTCTACCGTCGATTTTCGGACTGACAGATGCTATTATACCTCAGAATATCCCAAAGTCAATAGTCTGTAGCGTTTCTTAACAAATGATTTTAGCGGATGCGCTGCACCGCGAAAAGCGCGGGCGCGGGGCGTGCGGGGTTCAAAAACGCACGGATCATCGCCTGATACCCGTCTGGCAGCGATCGCGCCCAGGAGAGCACTGCGTTCAGCTCCGCCTCGCCCTCCGGATGACCGGGATAGGCGCATACCGTGAGAAGGCCCCGGAGCTTCAAAAGCGTCAGGCATGCGTTCAGCGCCGCCAGCGTGGTGTCGACCCGCGTGGTGACGGCCTTGTCGCCGCCCGGCAGCCAGCCCAGGTTGAACACCGCCACATCCACTGGTTCCCGCACGAATTCCGCGATGCGCTCGTGCCCGGCATGGATCAGCGTTGCCCGCCGCGCAAGGCCCGCCTCCTCCAATCTTACGCGGGTCCGGAAAACGGCTTCCGCCTGCACGTCAAAGCCGTACACGCGGCCCTTCTCCCCTGCGCGCTCACACAGGTACTGGGTATCGCCGCCGCCGCCCATCGTACCGTCCAGGGCCACCGCGCCGTCAAACATCGCCTCACCGATGAGTTCCTGCGCCCAGTGACGCGCGCTCTTGAAATCCAGCGTTTGCATCTTCTCTCCCCCACCTTATGTGACAGTATACCATGGGCGGCCCGCCTTCCGCAAATCCCACCCGGGGCATACCGCCTGAAACCGGCCGCTTTGGCATGCAACCGCCGTGCGCCCCGGCGGACACGTAAAGCGGCATCAGGTTTCCCGCCGGACCGGCAATCCCTGCCTCCAACGGAAAACCTTGCTCCTTGCCTTCCGGCCACACATCGCATATAATGAAGCCAGTCATTCACACAGGAGAAATGCCATGCGCAGGTTACTTGGGTTGCTGCTCGCACTGATGTTCTGGACGCCGCTGACGGCCGGGGCCGAATCCGGCGGCGCTTTCTATCCGATTCCAGATGATCCGGCTTTGGTCCGGTCCCAAGACGAGGCCCGTTTGACCGATTTGGGCTTTCTGGCGGAGTCCGGCGAGGACGAAGCCTATTCGCAGGCCGTGCGGGAATTTCAGCGGTATCTGAACCGCCTGTCGGCCGGGACGCCGCAGGAGGGCCTGCCCTCCACGACCCTGGAGGTGCTGGGCGAGCTGGACGAGGACGCCACAAAGGCGCTCTCCATCAAACCCCTGACCACCTATACCGACATCGACGCCATCGCCGCGTTCCAGACCTACGCGGTGGTTGACAATGAAGGCGACCTGGGCGGGGACGAAGGCGCTCCGCAGGATTCCGCGGAGGCACTGGATTCCGGCGACGCCGCTTCGCCCTATGCGGTGACCGGCGCGCTGGACGAACCGCAGCGCACGCGGCTGTACGACGCGGAACTGACTGTCTTCGTCGAATCATTGAAAGCGGGAGACAACGGCAGCGAAGTGCGCCGCGTGCAGCGGCGTCTAAACAGCCTCAAATACACCGACCATGCGGCGGACGGCATTTTTGACGGCAAAACCACGTCCGCCTTGACGCTGTTTCAGGGGGCCTCGGGCCTGCCGGGAACCGGCGAGGCCGACAAAGCCACGCAGCAGGCATTGTTTTCAGAGAGCGCCGTCGCCAACGACCAGCCGCTCTACGAATACCTTTTGAAGATCGATACCCAAAAGCAGACCGTTTCCGCCTATGCCTGGGAGGACGGGGAATACACCCGGCAGGTGCGAGAGATGGTTTGCTCCACGGGTCTGGACGACACCCCCACGCCCGCTGGTACCTACAAGGCTACGGGGCCGGTCGCCCGCTGGTGCTACTTCCCTTCCTATGGCTGCTGGGCGCAGTATGCGTTCCGCATCAAGGGCGGCGTACTGTTCCATTCGGTATTGTACGAGCAGGCGAAGGAATCCTCGCTGCTCAAGGGCTCGGTCAAGAAGCTGGGCCACAAGTCGTCCCACGGCTGCGTACGCCTGAGCGTCGAGGACGCCAAGTGGATTTTTGACAACTGCACCGCCGGGACGACGGTGATCGTGGGATAACCAGGGAAACAACGCCGGACGCCGCCCCTCGCCCCGCAAAAATATACAAGGGGAATTCCCTTGCGCTGCCTGCCATTAAAAGCCCCGCCGCGAACCGATGCGCAGCGGGGCTTTCCTTAACAATACGGAAATAATACGGGACTTACAGGCCCGCTTTTTCGCGCAGCGCGTCCACCATGTCCAGCTTTTCCCAGGTCAGGTTCAGGTCGTCCCTGCCGAAGTGGCCATAGGCCGCGACCTGCTGGTAGACAGGCCTCCGAAGATCCAGCGTTTCGATGATCGCCGCGGGCCTGAGGTCGAAGGTATCCATTACCAGCTTTGCCAGTTGGTCGTCCGTGAGCTTTCCGGTGCCTTCCGTATCGACGAACAGCGAAACCGGTCTGGCCACGCCGATGGCGTAGGCGACGCCCACTTCGCACTTCTTCGCGAGGCCGGCGGCCACGATGTTCTTGGCCACGTGGCGCATCGCGTAGGCAGCGGAGCGGTCCACCTTGGTGGGGTCTTTGCCGGAGAAGGAACCGCCGCCGTGGTGGCCGTAGCCGCCGTAGGTATCCACGATGATCTTACGGCCGGTGAGGCCGGAATCGCCCTGCGGTCCGCCGATCACGAACCGGCCGGTGGGGTTAATCAGGTAGCGGGTGTTCGCGTCCAGAAGCTCCGCCGGAATGACCGCCTTGATCACCATTTCGATGATGTCGCGCTCAATCGTCGCATGCTCGGCCTCGGGGCTGTGCTGAGTGGACAGAACCACGGTATCGACGCGGACGGGCGCGCCGTCCACATACTCCACCGTTACCTGCGCCTTCCCGTCGGGCCGCAGATAGGGCACAAGGCCCTTTTTCCGCACCTCGGCCAGGCGGCGG
>CALGYL010000022.1 GCA_937934775.1 uncultured Clostridia bacterium | reverse complement strand
GACAAGGGTCCGGTCGGCACGGCGGAACCGGGCGAGCGCCGTCCGGCCACATCGGCGGTCCGGGGCGGCATGGGGGTTCCGGCCGACAGGGGTCCGGTCGGCACGGCGGAACCGGACGAGCGCCGTCCGGCCACATCGGCGGTCCGGGGCGGCATGGGGGGTCCGGCCGGCACAGTCCGGGCCTTTCGCAATCCTCCCAGAGCGAATTGGGCCAGGGACCAGGGTCTGGCCGACAGGGGTCTGGCCGACAGGGGTCGGGGCAGGGCGGCGGACAGGCGTTTCGGCACCGCCTCCAGTCAATCTGTGGATAAAGCCACATGGTTCATCATCCTTTCGCCGCGTTTTGCACGGCTATGCCATCCTACGCAATTCTTGCTTGACAGGTTCCGTTCGTTCCTTTAAAATGGATGCAATTGATTAGGGCCGGAGGACGATTCCGGGAGAGACCGCACATCGCGGCGCCGAAGGGGAACGCGCAGCAAACTCTCAGGCAAAAGGACCGGGGTCTGACGGCACTCTGTAAAGTCGGGACATCCCGACACCGAAGAAGCAATCCCGAGACAACCGGGAGAATCTTTCAGGTATCTGGACAGAGGCGCACCTTTATTGGGTGTGCTTCTTTTTTTATTGCATTCGGGAGGGATGAGCATGGAACTGAAAACCCCGCTGTATGACCTGCACGTCGCCGCTGGCGGACGGATGGTGCCCTTCGCCGGGTATCTTTTGCCCGTACAGTACGAAACAGGCGTTATTCAGGAGCACATGGCGGTCCGGCAAAGGATGGGCCTGTTTGACGTTTCCCACATGGGCGAGGTACGGTTTGAAGGCCCCGACGCGCTGGAAAACCTGAACCACCTTATGACCAACGACTTCTCGGGCATGGGCATCGGCCAGGTGCGCTATTCGCCGATGCTGAACGACGAGGGCGGCATTCTGGACGATCTGATCGTCTACCGCCTGGATGAAGATAAGTACCTGGTGGTGGTCAACGCTTCCAACCGGGAAAAAGACGTCCTGTGGATGAAGGCGCACCGCTTCGGCGACTGCGCCGTCTCCGACGTTTCCGACGACATCGCGCAACTGGCGCTACAGGGACCGGCGGCAAAGGCGCTGATTCTGTCGCTCACCCCCGACGAACAGATCCCCAAGAAGTATTACTGGTTCGAACGGGCGAAGGTGGGCAGCATCGACTGCCTTCTGTCCCGCACCGGCTATACCGGCGAATTCGGGTATGAGCTGTATGTGCACCATGACGACGCGCCCGCGCTGTGGAAGCTGCTTCTGGAAAAGGGCAAGGACGCCGGTTTGATCCCCTGCGGCCTGGGCGCCCGGGACACGCTGCGCCTGGAGGCGGCGATGCCGCTGTACGGCCACGAGATGGACGAGACCGTTTCGCCCCTGGAGACCGGCCTGAACTGGGCGGTCAAGGCGGAGTCCCACGACTTCATCGGCCGGGCGGCGATGCTGGAGAAGGGCACGCCCCGCGCGCGCATCGGCCTCAAGGTCACCGGCAAGGGCATCATCCGGGAGCACCAGGCCGTCTACCGGGATGGCCTGCCCATCGGCATGACCACCAGCGGCACCCACCTGCCTTTCATCGGCGCGGCCTGCGCGATGGCGCTGGTTCAAAACGGCTGCGTCCGGACAGGCGACCCGGTGGAAGTGGACGTGCGCGGCCGGATGGTCGGCGCGGAAGTCGTCCCCCTGCCCTTCTACAGCAAGGCCAAGTGATTCAGATTCGTACTTATTATAAGGAGGTCTTTTCCATGATCACGCCCGAAAACCTGAAGTACTCCAAATCCCACGAATGGATCGAAATCCTTCCGGACGGCGCGGCGCGCGTCGGCATTACCGACTTCGCGCAGACCCAGTTGGGTGACATCGTGTTTGTCAACCTGCCCGCGCCGGGCGACAGAGTGACCGCCGGCGGCAGGCTGGCCGATGTGGAATCGGTCAAGGCGGTTTCGGACATCTTCAGCCCGGTGGCGGGCAGTGTGCGCTCGGTCAACGAGGCGCTGGAAAGCGCGCCCGAGGCCATCAACCAGAAGCCCTACGAGGCTTGGCTCTGCGAAATCGAGCATTTGGGCGAGACCGAGGAGCTTCTGGACGCGGCAGCCTACATCGCCTTCTGCGAGGAGGAAGGCTGATGGGCGGATATCTGCCGTCCTCCCAAGCGGAGCGGGCGGATATGCTGCGGGCAGTTGGCCTATTCAGCCCGCTGGAGCTGTACCGCGCGGTACCGGGCGAGCTGATCGCTCCGAAACTGAACATCCCGGAAGGCCTGTCCGAACTGGAAGTATCCCGGGAGGTGCGCGCGTTGGCCGCCCGAAATACAATCTACCGCTCTATCTTCCGGGGCGCGGGCGCGTACAATCACTACATCCCATCCATCGTCAGGCAGGTGACCTCGAAAGAGGAGTTCGTTACCGCCTACACGCCCTATCAGGCGGAGATCAGCCAGGGCATTTTGCAGTCGATCTTCGAATACCAGACGCTCATCTGCGAGCTGACGGGCCTGGACGCCTCCAACGCGTCGGTCTACGACGGCGCCACCGCCGCGGCGGAAGCCATCGCCATGTGCTGCGATAAAAAGCGTCCCCGTGCGCTGGTCGCCGCAAGCTGCAACCCGCGGATGAAGGCGGTGCTGGCTACCTATTGCGAGGGCTATGGCTACCCGGTCATCGAAGTGCCGGAAAAGGATGGCCGCGTCGATCCGGAAAAGCTGAAGGCGCTCCTGGGGCCGGACGTTGCCTGTCTGGTTCTCCCCTCCCCCAATTCTTACGGGCTGATTGAGGACGCCGGGACGCTGGGCGCGCTTACCCACGCGGCGGGCGCGAAGCTGATCCTCTCCGTTAGCCCCATCGCAAGCGCCCTGTACAAATCCGCGGGCGAACTGGGCGCGGACATCGCGGTGGGCGAAGGCCAGCCGTTGGGCATGCCGCTCTCCTTCGGCGGGCCTTATCTGGGCTTCATGGCGGCGAAAGCCGAGCTGATGCGGAAGCTCCCCGGCCGGATCGTCGGTGAAACCACCGACCACCACGGCGCTCGGGCCTTCGTCCTGACACTGCAGGCCCGGGAACAGCACATCCGCAGGGAAAAGGCCTCCAGCAACATCTGCTCCAACCAGGCGCTTTGCGCCATGACCGCCTCGGTCTACGCGGCGGCACTGGGCGCAGAAGGTCTTCAGGAGGTCGCCCGCCAGTGCCACGCCAAGGCGGAATACCTGGCGGCAAGGCTTGCCGAAACCGGCTATCCCCGGCGGCACTCAGGCGCGTTCTTCCACGAATTCGTGACCGAAACACCCGTTCCCGCGGAGAAGGCGCTGGCCGTGCTCGCGGCAAAAGGCATTCTGGGCGGGCTTCCGGTGGACGGCGGCATTCTGTGGTGCGCAACCGAGATGAACACAAAGGCCGACATCGACGAGCTTGCCGATGCCCTGAAGGAGGTGCGCGCATGAAACTTCTTTACGAAAAGGGCGCGCCCGGTCGTGGGCTGTCCATCCTGCCCAAACTGGACGTCCCGGCCTGCGATCCGGAGAATGGCCTTCTCAGGGAAAAGGCGGCGCGGCTTCCCAGCCTCAGCGAGACGGAGATCAGCCGCCACTATACTGAGCTTGCCGGACGCACCCACGGGGTCAACGACGGGTTCTACCCGCTGGGCTCCTGCACGATGAAGTACAACCCCAAGATCGACGACGAGATGGCCTCCCTCCCCGGCTTCACCGGCATCCACCCGCTGCAGCCCGAGGCCGACGCGCAAGGGTGTCTCGAAGTCATCGACCGTCTGCGCGGCATCCTCTGCGAAGTGACCGGCATGTTCGATATGACTTTCCAGCCCGCGGCGGGCGCTCACGGCGAGCAGACGGGGCTTCTGATGATCAAGGCCTACCACCAATCGCGGGGCGACATGGCCCGCGCGAAGATCATCGTGCCTGACTCCGCCCATGGCACAAACCCCGCCTCCGCGGCGATGGCTGGGATGACGGTGGTTTCGATCCCCTCCGGGCCGGACGGCTGCGTGGATCTTGCGGCGCTTCAGCGCGCGGTCGGGCCGGATACGGCGGGGTTGATGCTGACCAACCCGAACACATTGGGCATCTTCGACCACAACATTCTGGAGATCACAAGGATCGTCCACGAGGCGGGTGGTCTCTGCTATTACGACGGCGCGAACCTGAACGCCGTCATGGGCGTGGTGCGGCCGGGCGACATGGGCTTTGACGTGGTGCACCTGAACCTGCACAAGACCTTCGCCACCCCCCACGGCGGCGGCGGGCCGGGCGCGGGCGCGGTGGGCGTCAAGGAATGCCTCGCGCCCTTCCTGCCGGGACCGCAGGTGGAAAATGCCGAAGGCGGCTACCGCTTCGTCATGCCCAAGCATTCGATCGGCGCGGTCAAGGCCTTCTACGGCAACTTCCTGGTGGTGGTGCGAGCGCTTGCCTACGCCATGACGCTGGGCGCGGACGGCATGCCGCTGGCCGCGACCACGGCGGTTTTGAACGCCAATTATATGATGAAGCGGCTCGGCGGCGCGTTCGACATGGCCTCCGGGGACATCTGCATGCACGAATTCGTGATGTCGCTGGAAAAGCTAAAAAAGGAAACCGGCGTCTCTGCGCTGGACGTGGCCAAGGCGATGCTGGACGAAGGCATGCACCCGCCGACCATGTACTTCCCGATGATCGTTCACGAGGCGCTGATGATCGAGCCCACCGAGACCGAATCCCGCGAGACGCTGGACGAAGCGGTGGAACTGCTCCTCGCCATTCATGACCGCGCTTATTCCGATCCCGACGGCGTCCGGGCCTGCCCGGTCAAGGCGCCCATCGGACGCCCGGACGAGGTGGCCGCCGCCCGGAACCCAAAGATCCGCTTTCAGTTCCCGGAGTAATACCAATGTAAAACATTAATGCTTCCAAAGTGTCGAGGGATTTTCGATGCAGAACAAGAAGCCGAAGCGAGACGTAGCGGCGCTACGCTCGAGCGGAGTGCGACATAGTTCTGCGCGATAAGAACCGACGCAACGGCACATTAATATTTGGAATTGGTATAAATCATTTGCACAAGGTCCCGCGTCAACACGGCGCGGGGCCTCGTCGAATTCTGCCGGACAATTTCCAGCGTCCAATTCCTTCGCCTTCTGTTTCAAATGCCCCGGTTCCGGGGAAATATAGACTAAACCTAAGGAGGTGCTCGGAAATGAAGAAAAAGACAATCGGCGTGTTCGTCGGCAGCCTTCGCGAAGGCTCGTACAATAAATCCGTGGCGAAGCATCTGGCTAAGATTGCGCCCGAAGGCTTCGAATTGAAATTTCTGGACATTGGTCAACTTCCGCTGTACAATCAGGACTTGGATGAGAATCCCCCCGAGGCATGGGTCCGGTTCCGTTCGGACGTCAAGGCGCTGGACGGCTTCCTGTTCGTAACGCCGGAGTACAACCGCTCGTTCCCCGCCGCTCTGAAAAACGCACTGGATGTGGCCTCCCGTCCCTATGGGCAGAGCGTCTGGAACGGTAAACCCGGCGCGGTCGTCTCGGTCTCCATCGGCGCGAGCGGCGCCTTTGGCGCAAACCATCACCTGAGACAGGTGCTGACCTTCCTAAACGTGCCCGTGATGCAGCAGCCGGAGGCGTATATCGGCTCTGCCGGTTCCTCCATCGACGAATCGGGTGCGATTACAAGCGACGGCCTCAAGGACTTCCTGAAACAGTACATGGACGCCTTTGTCCAGTGGGTCAACCGGTTTGCCGCCGACTGATCCGGTATAATAGCGCCGCCCCGACACCTTGTCGGGGCGGCGCAAATCACAAGAGTCCCGTCCTTCTTCATACGCTTACGGCGACCTGTGCGCCGGAAGCGTGTTTCAACCGGAAGCAGCGCGTACTGATGATAGAAACAAACCCACAATTTCGTGCGCCGCCCAGAAATCCGTGCGGATTTTCGGCGAGCGAGGCTTCTTCCTATCGCATCAAAAACCAATCGGTTTTTTGATGCGCAACGCATCCGTCACGCGGCCGAAAGATCGATCTCTCCATAGGTAGTCGCCTGCTTCACCCGGATCAGGCCGAGCTTGAGCAGTTCCAGAAGCGCCAGAAAAACACTGACCATCTCGATCTTGCCGGGCACATCGTCAAAGAGGTCAGAAAAACGGGTACTGCCGCGCCCCACCCGCTTCTGGATGCGGGCCATGCAGCCGTGCATGGTGAATTCTTCTTTACGAATCTCATGATGGATCGCCCGCTGGGCGTCCTCGTGGGCCTCCATGCGCTTGAGCACCCGCTCAAACGCCCGGGTCAGCGCCTCCAGCGTCAGCCCGGTCAATTCGTAGGTGGGCGGCGGCAGCGTGTATTCTTCGGGCAGCTTGGTCAGCCGCTCCCGCGCCTCTTTTTCCAGCGCCTGCATCCGCTCGCCCAGTTCTTTGAAAGCCTTGTACTCGGTGAGCCTGCGGATCAGCGCCTCCTCGGGCGTTTCCTCCTCGCCCTCCGGCGCGCGGGGCGGAACGGGCAAGAGCGTCCGGGACTTGATCTCAAGCAGCGTCGCCGCCATCTGCAAAAACTCGCTGGCCGAATCCATGTCCAGCTCGTCCACGCCCGCCATCGACGACAGGTACTGCTCGGTAATTTCCGAGAGGAAGATGTCCTTGATGTCGATCTTGGCCTTGGAAATCAGCGTCAAAAGAAGATCCAGCGGCCCGTCAAACTGTCTGAGCGATACGACGTACATGTGCTTCCCCCTAGACGACGTGCAGAAGCCGGAACAGCGCCTCAAACACCGTGCCCGCACCATACAGCGCGCCGCTGATCGCACCATTGAGCACCTTGTCCAGCGCGCCGGAGAAGATCAGTACGACCAGCACGATCTGGCCGATCATCGCGGCTTTCTGAGGCGCGAACAGCTGGCGGCGCAGGATCAGGTCATTGAACACATGGTAGCCGTCCAGCGGCGGCACCGGGATCAGGTTGAACACCGCCAGCACCATGTTGGTGGTGGTGAAGATGACGATCATCTGGAACAGATAACTTGCGATGGTGCCAAGGTACGGCCCGATCAGGTATTCGCCCATGCTGGCGGCATACAAAAACGCGGCGCTTGTGTCGATGCCATACCACTCGCCGCTCACCTGCACGCCGAACGCGCCGTTCATCCAGGCGCTTGCGGGCACCTTCGAAAGCGCGAGAGCCACCATACCGTACATCAGGAGACAGCCGGCCACAAACATCAGAAGGTTTGCCGTGATGCCGGCCAGCGATACCTTGATGTCGTCCTTTCGGTAGTTCCGGAAGTTGTTTGGGTTGACCGGTACGGGTTTTGCCCAGCCAAAGCCCACAATGAACAGCATCAGAAAGCCAATAGGGTCGATGTGGGCGATGGGGTTGATCGTCAGCCGTCCGAGATACTTCGCCGTCGGGTCGCCGCAGCGGTTGGCCATCCAGGCGTGAGCCGCCTCGTGCACCGACAGCGCCAGGAGGAACGGCAGGATGCTCAGGAGCGTCCTGATCATAAACGCCTTAAAATCAAACCCGCCTTGTAACGCATCTATCAGCATGCAAGCTTCTCCAATCATTTTCATCGCGCGCGGCGCGGCCTCGCTTCTATTATATACACTACGGAAACCTTGCGCAAGCGGCAGGAAAATGTCCTTTTCGTAGAGAATTAGGAACCCTATGAATGTTTATGATTTTGACAAGACCATCTTCCACGGGGATTCCACAGCGCGCTTTTTTGTGTTCTGCCTGACGCGCCACCCGAAAATTTCCCTGCGGCTTCCCGCCATCCTCTGGGGCGCGGCGCTCCTGGCGCTGGGAAAGACGGACCGGACCGGCTTCAAGGCGCGGCTGTTCCGCTTCCTTCGGGATATCCCGGACATCCAGCGGGAGGTCGCGGCTTTCTGGGTGAAAAACGAGCGCCGCTTCCAGCCCTGGTACCTCCTGCAGAAGCAGCCGGACGATGTGATCATCTCCGCCGGACCCGAATTTCTGCTCTCCCCCGTGTGCCCGAGGCTCATCGCCTCCCATGTCGATCCGAAAACCGGCGCTTACACCGGGCGAAACAACGACGGCGAGGAGAAGCCGCGCAGGTTCCGGGCCGAATACGGCGATGCGCCGATCGAAGCCTTTTATTCTGATTCGCTGCACGACGGGCCGATGGCAAAGATCGCGAAGCGCGCCATGCTGGTAAAAGGGGATCAGCGGATGCCCTGGCCCCGGTAGCATTTCGCCTCCAGCGCCAGAAGCTTTTCCTTCAGTTCTAGCCCGCCGCCGTAGCCCACCATCGCCCCGCCGGAGCCGATCACCCTGTGGCAGGGGATGAAAACGGGCAGGGGGTTGTGATGATTGGCCGAGCCCACCGCCCGGAACGCCTTGGGCTTCCCGATGGCGCGGGCGACATCGCCGTAGCTTTTCGTCTTCCCAACCGGGATCTTCAAGAGTTCCGCCCAGACAGCCCGCTGAAAGGCGGTGCCCTCCGGCTTCAGCGGAAGGTCAAACGTGGCCCGCTCGCCCGCAAAATAGGCCCGAAGCTGCGCGGCCGCCTCCAAAAGCAGCGGCGTCTGACGCGGCTCTCCCTCCGGCGCCTGCTCTCCCGGCAGCCGGAGCCCTGTCAACTCATCGCCTTCCTGGACGAGCCACATCTCCCCAAACGACGTTTCAACCCGCATCGCATTCCGCATTCGCTTTCACCCCATGTATGAATTTGATGGCTGGAGGCATCCCCATGAACATCCTCGCACGCCTTGAAGCGCTCGCCGAACCCGGCTACCGCGCGTTCAATCAAAAAATGGTTCCGACAGAGAACGTCATCCTGGGCGTTCGCGCGCCGCACCTGGAGAAGTTGGCCCGGGAGGTGCTTCAGGGCGACTATCGCGCGTTTCTCGAAAACGCGCCGGACGACGTGCTGGAGGTCCTGTTCCTCAAAGCCGCCGCAGTCGGCGGCGGGCAGATGGATCTGGTGGAGCGCTTTGAGCGCGTCCGCGCCTTCCTGCCCAAGATCGACAACTGGGCGGTCTGCGACACGCTGATGGGCTGGATCAAGCCCGGTCCCGGTGAGCGCGGCGCCTGGTTTCAATTCCTCTCGCCGCTCTTTGAAGACGAGCGGGAATGTTTCGCCCGCTTCGCCGCGGTGATGATGATCCGCTTCAGCGACCCCGAATGGATCGATCCGGCGCTCCAGGGCCTCGCCCGCGTCCATCAGAGAGACTACTATGCCATGATGGGCGTCGCCTGGGCGCTCAGCCACCTGTATGTGGACTTCCCGCGGGAGGTCGAAGCGCTCCTAAAAGATCACGCGCTGGACGTCAAGACCCACAACAAGACCATCCAGAAAATTGTGGAATCCCGCCGGGTGGACGAAAACGCGAAGGTCGCGCTGAAGGAGCTCCGCCGCCGCGGCCGCTGACCGCGACACGGCAAATTCCTCCTCAGTATAGCACATATTGTTTGCTCCTTCAAAGCATATTAATTTTGTCGGAAATGCTTGACGGCGTATGCCGGCAGGCTTATAATGGCATCAGAACAAACCCGATGAAATAGGTCAGGATTGGAGGGAGCGGATTTGAGGCTGTCAACGCGGGGCCGGTATGGCATCCATGCGATGTACGACCTGGCGGTTACGTTTGAAACCGGGCCGCAGCCGCTCAAGGCCATCGCCGAGCGCCAGTCGGTGCCGGAGGCGTACCTGGAGCAGCTGATGGCGCCGCTTCGAAGAGAAGGGCTGGTCAAAAGCGTTCGGGGCGCGCAGGGTGGTTATCTCCTGGCCCGTCCGCCATCGGAGATCACGGTCGGCCAGGTGCTCAGGACGCTCGAGGGGGATTTGGCGATCATCGACTGTCTGCTGGAGGAGGACTCCTGCGACAAGGCCGACGGCTGCCCCACCCGCAAGGTGTGGAAGCGGGTCCGGGACGGGCTGAACTCCATCGTAGACGGCATCACGCTTCAGGACATGCTGGAAGACCCAAAGGCAGGAAATCTGAAAGGATGTATGCAATGAACAGGATTTACATGGACAACGCGGCAACCACAAAAGTGAGCCAGCCGGTCGTCGAAGCGATGCTGCCCTACCTGACGGAAGTCTATGGGAACCCCTCCAGCATCCACTCCTTTGGCCGCGACGCCCGCAAGGCGCTGGACCACGCCCGCGAGCAGGTGGCCCAGGCGCTGGGCGCGGATCCGCAGGAAATTTACTTCACCGGCTGCGGCACGGAGTCCGACAATTGGGCAATCCGCGGCGGCGCATACGCCAAAAAGCCCAAGGGCAAGCACCTGATCACCTCCGCCATCGAACACCACGCGGTGCTGCATACGATGGCGCAGCTCGAGGTCGAGGGCTTCGAGGTCACCTACCTGCCGGTGGACGCGGAAGGCCTTGTGAACCCCGAGGACCTTGAAAAAGCGTTCCGGCCGGATACCACGCTGGTGTCCATCATGATGGCCAACAACGAAATCGGCACCATCCAGCCGATCGCGGAACTGGCGAAGATCACCAAGGCACACGGCGCACTGTTCCACACCGACGCGGTGCAGGCCATCGGCTCCATCGAAATCGACGTCAAGTCGCTGGGCGTGGACATGCTCTCGCTCTCCGGCCACAAGTTCCACGCGCCCAAGGGCGTGGGTGCGCTGTACCTGAAGAAGGGCGTGCGCATCACGCAGTTGATGCACGGCGGCGCGCAGGAACGCAAACAGCGCCCCGGTACGGAGAACATCCCCTACATCGTCGGCATGGGCGTGGCCATCGAGCGCGCGGCGGCGACGATTGCGCAACGGAACGCTTATCTGATCCCGCTTCGCGACCGGCTGATCGAGGGCATCATCTCCAGCATTCCGGATGTGCGCCTGAACGGACATCCCACCAAGCGGCTGGCCAACAACGCCAACGTATCCGTGCGCTACATCGAAGGCGAAGCGCTGCTGCTGAGTTTGGACCTCGTCGGCATCGCGGCCTCCTCCGGCTCCGCCTGCACCTCGGGCTCGCTGGACCCCAGCCACGTGCTGCTGGCCATCGGCCTGCCCCACGAAATCGCCCACGGCTCCCTGCGCTTCTCGCTGAGCGAGGATACCACCCGCGAGGAAGTCGAGTATGTCATCGCGGAACTGACAAAAATCGTCGAGCGGCTTCGGGCCATGTCGCCCCTGTTCGCCGCCAGCGTCTGAACACCCGATTCAGCCACAACCATTCAACCGAAAAATGGAGGGAATTTCGATGATGTATACTCCTGAGGTCATGGACCACTTCACCAACCCCCGCAACGTCGGCGAAATCAAGGATTTCAGCGGCACCGGCACCGTCGGAAACGCCAAGTGCGGCGACATCATGAAGATGGACATCAAAGTGGAAAAGGGCGTCATCGTGGACGTCAAGTTCAAGACCTTCGGCTGCGGCGCGGCCATCGCCACGTCCAGTAAGGCTACCGAGATGGTCAAGGGCAAGACCATCGACGAAGCGCTGAAGATCACCAACAAGATGGTGGCCGACAGCCTGGGCGGTTTGCCCGCCGTCAAAATCCACTGCAGCGTGCTGGCCGAAGAGGCGCTGCACGAGGCCATCTCCGACTACAAGCGCAGGCTGGACGCCGGAGAAATCTCCGAGTAATTGAACGCGCCCCGAGAAGGAGTGCATGTATGATTCATGGCAATGTGACGGGCATCCGGGATTCGGTGCTCGCCGAACTGGAAAAACTGTACGAGATGGAGTTCGAACGCGATCTCTTCCTGCCCGACAGGCTTCTGGCTCTGTTGGTGCGCCATACGATGACGCTGGGCCGGGAACTGATGGTCTACATGACCCGCGAGGGGTCAATCCTTGAGATCGCGGTCGGCTCCATCGCAAGCGTGGGCCTACCGGAGCGCCACCTTCGGAGAAATACCGAGCGCCTCTCCGGCATTCGCTGCATCCATACCCATCCGGGCGGAGACGCCAGATTGTCCGATGTGGACGAGCAGGCGCTTCGCCTGCTTCGCTTTGACGCCATGTGCGCCGTCGGCGTCTCGGATGGCCTCGCCACCGGCATTTCGGCGGCGTTTCTGGGCGAAGCCGAATACGGCCGATTGTCCATCGTCTCCTTCGGGCCGGTCAAGCCCGGCCGCATCCCGCAGAATCTGTGGCTGCATGAAATCGATCTGGCCGAACGCCGCGTCGAGAAGGCCATCCGCGAACTGGATCAGGTGGAGGAAGCCGAAAAGGCGCTGATCATCTCCACCGACAGCGAACCCTCGCTGGACGAGCTGGCGGCGCTCGCCTCCACCGCCGGGGCCATCGTGGTGGGCCGCACCCTGCAAAAGCGCAGACCTGACCCGGCCACCTACATCGGCAGCGGCAAGGCGGAATCCCTGGCGCTGGAGTGTCAGGCGCTGGAAATCGACCTGGCCATCATGGACGACGAGCTGTCCGGCGCGCAGCAGCGCAACCTGGAGGAAATCCTGGGCGTCCGAGTAGTCGACCGCACCGCGCTGATCCTGGACATTTTCGCCCGACGGGCGGAGAGCCGGGAAGGCAAGCTGCAGGTGGAACTGGCCCAGATGAAATACCGGCTGCCAAGGCTCACGGGCCTGGGCACGGTGCTCAGCCGCCTCGGTGGCGGCATCGGCACCCGCGGCCCGGGCGAAACGCAGCTGGAAGTGGACCGCAGGCGCATCCGTAGACGCATTGACGACCTGACGGCGGAGCTTGCCGAACTCACCCGCCAGCGGGACGCGCGCCGCGCCCGGCGCAAAAAGATCGATCAGACGGTGGTGGCGCTGGTGGGTTACACCAACGCCGGAAAATCCACGCTGCTCAATGCCCTCTCCGGCTCCAACGTGCTGGTGGAGGACAAGCTGTTTGCCACGCTGGACCCGGTGATCCGCAAACTCCCGCTGCCCGAAGGCGGTGAATGCCTGCTGGTGGACACCGTCGGCTTCATCCGCAAGCTTCCCCACGAGCTGGTGGAAGCGTTCCGCTCCACGCTGGAGGAGGCGCTGTACGCGGACCTTCTGGTCGTCGTCAGCGACCTCGCCTCCCCCCAATACCTCGAACAGCGGCAGACGGTGCTGGAAGTGCTTTCCTCCCTCGGCGCGGGCGACAAGCCCATGATCGAGGCGCTCAACAAGGCGGACGTGGCCGTCGACTGCGGTGAGATTGAGCCGCCGGACGCCATCGTGATCTCCGCGTCCACCGGCGCGGGCCTCGACCGGCTGACGGCCGAAATCGGCAAGCGCGTGCAGAAGCTGCGCGCCCGGGTGGAACTGATCGTGCCCTACGACAAGGGCGCGGTGATGAGCCTTCTGCATACGGAAGCCCAGATTTTGGAAGAAGAATACCTGCCCGAAGGCACCCGCGTCGTCGCCATGCTGGATGGCGCGATTCACCAGCGCGTTCTGAAGCTGATGCGGTGATTTCCGTTCCAGCAATCCATCCTTCATTGTTTTGGGAGGTGGCTGCGCGTGGAAATCCGGGAACTTCCGCCAGCGGAATTCGGCGAAGTGATCAGGCTGGCCAAAAAGGTTTTTATGATGTTCGAAGCGCCCGAATATTCCGAGGAAGGCATTCAGAACTTCGTTAAAACGCTGGATGACCCCGGCTTCCTCGCCATGCTGAGGGTCTATGGCGCGTATGATCGCGGCCAGCTCGCCGGAATGCTGGCGACGCGCAGCGGCGGCGACCATATCGCGCTGTTTTTTGTCGACAGCCGCCGTCAAAGGCAGGGCGTCGGCCGAAGGCTGTTTGACCGGGCCTGTCAGGACAATTCCTCCGGACGAATGACTGTGAACTCCTCGCCCTATGCCACGGAAATCTACCATCATTTGGGCTTTACCGATACCGATTCGGAACAGACGGTCAGCGGCATCCGCTTTACCCCGATGGTCTGCGCGCTGAACAGTAACGGTCAAAAGGATACGGAATCCCGTAAAGCGCAGGAAGAGGGAGCGCAGGCATGACGGAAAACGAAATATGGCTGCAATGGGCGGTGGAGCTTCAGAGCATCGCGCAGGCCGGGCTGCAGTATTCCAAGAATGCGTTTGACTTGGAACGATTTCGGCGGGTGCGCGAAATCGCGGCGGAGATGGTGAGCCGCCAGTCCGAACTGTCCATTGAAAAGGTGCGGGACCTGTTCTGCGGAGAGTCCGGCTACCAGACCCCCAAGCTCGACTGCCGCGCGGCCATCTTTGAGGGCGACCGCATCCTCCTGGTTCAGGAACTGGACGGCGCCTGGTCGCTGCCCGGCGGCTGGGTGGACGTCCACCTTTCGGTGAAGGAGAACGTCCTCAAGGAATGCCGGGAAGAAGCGGGGCTTCATGTCACCGCCGACCGCGTGATCGCGGTGCAGGACCGGGAAAAGCACAACCTGCCCGTTTACGCCTGGAAGATCTGCAAAATCTTCGTCCTGTGCACGGCCCTCGGCGGCGCGTTTGAGGAAAACACCGAAACCACCGCCACAGGCTACTTCGCTCTGAACGAACTGCCGAAACTTGCTGTGGAAAAGACCAATGAAGAACAGGTCCGCATGTGTTTTCTTGCGTACCGGTCGGAGAACTGGCAGACGCTGCTGGACTGAACCGTCAAAGCCATTGCGCCTCTGAAAGGAAAGAAGCGGCCCGCATTTGTATTGAAACCGCGCCGCCCATTGGAAGGCGCGCATTCGCTTCTTTGCCATACCAAACCGCGAAATTGCCCCATCGGGAAAACCCATCAATACAACGTTTGGCCGCCGCGCAGGGATGCGCGGCGGCCAGAAATCATATTCAGTGCTTACTTTCTGCCGTAGACAGGCCCCAGCGTCTGGCAGGCGCGGCAGTCGGCGCCCTCGCGGTCCTTGGTGCCAAAGGCGTTCCAGGTGCTGGGCCGGAAGATCTTCTCT
>CALGYL010000021.1 GCA_937934775.1 uncultured Clostridia bacterium | reverse complement strand
CGTATGACGAAGCCCCGCGGCTACGTGCGCCAGAGCGAGGGGCACCCGCTCGACACCGGGGCGTGCGCGCGGGCGTCTTCCATTCTGGAGTGCGCGGCGCTGGCGCGGCACATCCGCGGGTTCACGCGTCTGACCCACAGAGCGCTGTATGGGAGGCTGGTGTCGGACGAGAAGGCTTTTCGGCGGTTGGCAAACGGGCTGGAACTGCCCGGAAACCTGGGGGAGATTCTTTTGAGGACGCGCAGAGCACTGTCCGGCTCCGTACTGCCGCTGGAGGACGCCACCGCGATCACCTTCCTCAAACTGCTCACGGAGGGCGCGCACCGCCATGCGCGCATCCGGCAGGTGGTGGTGGACGAGGCGCAGGACTACGACCCCATGCAGTACGCGGTCCTTGGTAGGCTCTTTCCCCGGGCGCGCTTCACGGTGCTGGGCGACGTCAACCAGGCGCTGGAACGGAAGGTGGACCGGACGCTGTACGATAGGATTTCCGCCAATCTGAACCGGGGCAGCGCGCTTCTGGTGGAACTGAACAAGAGCTTCCGCTGTACAAAAGAGATTCTGTCGTTCAGCCTGCGGTTCCTTGAAGAACCCGGCGACATTCAGAGC
Organism: uncultured Clostridia bacterium; assembly: GCA_937934775.1. Lineage (GTDB taxonomy): Bacteria > Bacillota > Clostridia > Christensenellales > Aristaeellaceae > JAEZHK01. The sequence goes on along the minus strand of CALGYL010000021.1, from coordinate 4,880 downwards.
TTCAACCGGAGCGGCGACGAGCCGGGCGAACATGCGGCGAGCAGCCGGGAAGAGATGGTTGGGATGATCGCGGCGGAGGTCGCGCTGTGCCGGGAGAAAGGCTTGAAATCCATCGCGCTGATCACAAAAACTGTGCAGGACGCCCGGGCGTGGCACGCGCAACTGAAGCGGGCGATGGACGTTGCATTGATCGATTCCGAAAACGCGGGCGAGACCACCGGCGCGTTTGTCATCCCGCTGCAATTGTCCAAGGGCCTGGAATTTGACGCGGTTCTGGTGCTGGACGCACAATACTTCCGGTGCGATGGAGAAGGGCGGCTTCTATACGTGGCCTGCACCCGCGCGCTGCACCGACTGAACCTGTACTTACTGGACGCACGAAAGGAAAGGGGGGAGCGCGCATGACCGACCCGTTCATTCGCCGAACGCTTGCGGAGATTCTGGGGCAGGACGATCGGCAGATCACACCCGGCATGAGGCTGTGGCACTGGATGGACGCTGTCAGCCTCGCAAAGCTGATCATCGCCTGCGAGCGCCATTACAAAGTGACCATTCATGATGAGCATGTTCCGGGCTTTCTGCGCCTTGACGACCTTGCGCGGTATGTGGAAGAGCGCGCCGAAGAAGGCCGGGACGATTACCAACTCCCGGATGACGACGCGCGGACGGCATGGTACTACGAATGACGGGGGAAGCCATCGCAATCTAAACCAACAGAGAGGAAACACCCTTCGCTCTCTTGAAAAGCGGGGGGCGTTGCTTTCTATTATGGTTGTGTCTTTACGTGAAAGCTATCGGATAGTCGTTGCGACGCGCGGCGAAGCAGTTTTCCGGATGGGCAAGTTCAGTTTCCAAGGACCTCCGGATGCGCATCCAGATAGTCCAAATACTCGTCGTAGCTTTCGCGTCGGTCGATCAGCGTGCCGGGCAGAATTTCAATCACGCGGTTGGCCACCGTCTGCATGACCTGATGGTCGCGGGAGGTGAACAGCATGGTGCCCTTGAAGTCCACCATGCCCTCGTTCAGAGAGGTGATGGCTTCCAGGTCCAGGTGATTGGTGGGTTCATCCATGATCAGCACGTTGGCGCCGGAGACCATCATCTTGGCCAGAATGCAGCGCACGCGCTCGCCGCCGGAGAGCACCTTGGCCTGCTTGAGCGCTTCCTCACCGGAGAAGAGCATGCGCCCCAGCCAGCCGCGGATGGTCACTTCGAGCTTGTCCTCGGAGTACTGCCGCAGCCAGTCGATCAGCGTCAGATCCACGCCGTTGAAATACGTTGCGTTGTCGGCGGGGAAGTAGGCCCGCGATGTCGTGACACCCCAGGTGAAGTCGCCCTCGTCCGGCTCCAGTTCCCCCATGAGGATCTGGAACAGCGTGGTTCTCGCCTGCTCGTCCTTGCCGGAGAAGGCGACCTTGTCGCCCGGCCGCACGATGAAGCTGACTTTGTCCAGCACCTTGCGGCCGCCGATGGTCTTTGAAATGCCGTTGACGGAGAGAACGTCGTTGCCTACCTGGCGCGCCTGCTCAAAATGAATGAACGGATAGCGGCGGGAGGAGGGGATGAAGTTCTCCATCTGCAGGTTGTCCAGCAGCTTTTTACGGGAGGTTGCCTGGCGGGATTTGGACGCGTTGGCGCTGAACCGGCGGATGAACTCCTCCAGTTCCTTGGCCTTCTCCTCGTTGCGCTTGCGCTGATCCCGAAGCTGCCTTGCGGCCAGCTGGGTGTACTCGTACCAGAAGTCGTAGTTGCCCACGTACATCTGGATCTTGCCGAAGTCGATGTCCATGATGTGGGTGCAAACATGGTTTAGAAAGTGGCGGTCGTGGGAAACCACGATGACCGTGTTGGGGAAGTCCATCAAGAACTCCTCCAGCCACTTGATGGCGTGGAAGTCCAGGTTGTTGGTCGGCTCGTCCATCAGAAGGATGTCCGGCGAGGCGAACAGCGCCTGCGCCAGCAGTACCTTGACCTTCCGGGAGCCGTCCAGCTCGCTCATCAGCATCCTGTGGTAATCGCCGGTGACACCCAGGCCGTTTAAGAGCGTTTCCGCGTTGGGTTCGGCGTTCCAGCCATCCATTTCGGCAAACTCGCCTTCCAGTTCCGCAAGCTTCACGCCGTCTGCGTCGCTGAAGTCCGCCTTCTGGTAGAGCGCTTCCTTCTCCATCATCACCTGGTATAGGCGCTTGTGGCCCATCAGCACGGTATCCAGCGCCGTGTGTTCGTTGAACGCAAAGTGATCCTGACGGAGAACCGCCAGGCGCTCGCCGGGCTTGATGGTGATTTCGCCCTTCGTGGGCTCCAACTCGCCGGACAGGATTTTGAGAAATGTCGACTTGCCGGTGCCATTGGCGCCGATCAAACCGTAGCAGTTGCCGGCGGTGAAGGCGACGTTGACATCCTTGAACAGTTCCCGCCCGCCGTATTGAAGGGAAATTCCCTGTGCGCTGATCATGTGTTACTCCTTTTATCACGCGAAAACCGGTGATCGTTTCAATGTGCTAAGTCGCGGGGTATAGCTAAGCCGGTTCATGGGCTGGGACGGTACGTCCCAGTCGATCAATCCCCGGCGCTCCGGATGCCGTCCACAAAATGCCGCGCAACCCTGGGGGAACGGCCGCCGCGTTCGATGGCGTATCGCTCCGCCCGGAGGTCGACTTCCTCGATATCCTGAACGCCGTACTGCTGTGCGAGCGAGCGCACAATCTCCAGATACCTTGCCTTGTCCGGCTTCAGGAAGCTGACGGCCAGCCCGAAACGCTGGGAAAGCGAAACCTGCTCCTGAATGGTCTCGTTCCGGTGAATATCGTCGTCACCCCGGTCGGAGAACCGCTCGCTGACGATGTGCCGGCGGTTGCTGGTGGCGTAGATGGCCGTGTTGCTTGCCCTCGCGGACACCGTGCCCTCCAGAATCGCCTTCAGCGAGCCGATTTCCTCGCTGTTCTGAGCGAAGGACAGATCGTCGATGAACAGAATGAACTTCAGCGGATTGTCCTTCAGTGCTTCCGAGACCTTCGGAATGTCCGAGAGCTGGTTTTTCCGGATTTCGATCAGCCGCAGGCCAGCGCCCGCGAATTCGTTGACGACCGCCTTGATGGTGGAGGATTTTCCCGTCCCGGCATCCCCGTAGAGCAGCGCGTTGGCCGCCGGTTTCCCCTCCATGAGCGAGCGGGTATTGTCCACGACGGCTTTGCGCTCCCGCTCGTAGCCTTTCAGATCGCTTAATAGGATCGGGTCGGGGGAGAGGACCGGAACGAGGCTTCCTTCGGAGACGGTGAACATCGTATGTCGCGAAAACGCGCCGTAGCCCTTGGTTGGGATGTTCGTGACGAGCCGTTGGTAGTCCAGAAGGAAGTCCGCCGGGTGATTCTTCCACTCCGGCAGATATCCATCATAGCCGAGGGCTGCCTGCACTTCCCGCGCGGGCAGGAGCGAGAGCTCCTGAAGGATTTCCAGCTCATGGGCAAGGCACTCCGAGAGCGCCGGGCTGATCGCTGTACCGTGAGCGCATTTCTGAATATAAAAATTCTCATCCGCGGAAACGCGGTCCCAAATGCAGCCGGTCAGGTCCTCGCCCTCCTGAAAAAGAGCCGCCGCAAAGGCCGTATAGGCGGACAGCTTCTCCGATATGGACTTTCCGGCCAGACTCAGGAGCGCGGACAGATTGCGCAGTACGCCGTCATCCAGAAGCTTACGGAAGATGACCAGCGAATGCAGGCGGTTGTTCAGGGTCTCCAAATGCTCCAAGTCCATCGTCCCTTCTGTGTGACGAATGCGCCTCGCGCCGGGAATCGGCGGCGCTATAAATCTACTGTAGCATAAAGCCTTTGCGGGCGCTGTGTTTTCCCCGTCCTACCCGGTTCCCTTCGCAGGGGAGACGGGAAGCCCTCATGCGGCACTGTGTTTCCAAAACAGTATAAACCTGTGAAGTAAAGGATACAAGCGAACCTGCGGGATTCATGCGTCCCATCGCGCGGACAAACGCGATTCCGCCTGAAATTAACAGGGCAAGCGGCGCAAATGTTGCTCAAAAACCGCATCCGCCCAAGAAAAGGCGGATGCGGCAAGGGGTCGCGGTGGGGAGTTCCCGCCACGGTTTCAGGACTGAAACTTGATGTCGATGGAGCCGTTGGTGGTGTGAACGGACAGCGGCTTGGTTCCGCCGGTGCTGTTTGTCAGGTTGTTCGTTCCGTTGACGGTGCCGGCGCTCACGGTGTAGTCCGAGGCGCTTCCCGCAAGCGTTCCGGAGATGGAGCCGTTGGTCGTCGAAAGCGTGACCGCGCCTTTTGAGGACGCCCCGTTCACTTGAACGCGGCCGTTGACGCTGGAGACGGAAATCGAGCCTGCCGCCAGGCTGTCCAGCACGATCTGGCCGTTGACGGTCGAAACGGTCGCTTCCTGATCAACGCTGACGCCCGTGAGGCGGATGTCCCCGTTGGTGACGGTAGCTTGCAGTGAGCCGGCAGCCTGTCCATCAGCCCGGATGGAGCCATTGACCGTGCCCAGCGTCAAATCGCAGCGGAAGCCCTCCGGCAACGCGACGGTGATCCGGGTGTCGGGATGTCCCCACTCTACGCCGATGCGCTCGTACCACCTGCGGTCGTTGACGTAGCGCATGCTCAGACGACTGTTCCCATCCACGCCCACTTCATAGCGGTCTTTTTCGCTTTCGTAATAGGTGATGGTAATGTTCTGATCGGCCGCGCGGGTCAGTTCGATGGTGTTGTTCTCATCTGAGATGTTCAGCGCCTGCACTTTGCCCGCTTCCACGGAGAACTGCTTTTGCTCAAACGAAACCTGACTGTTCAGCTTGGCTGGGTTGAACCCCACCGATGCGAACGCGATGGCGAACAGGGAAAGGCCCACCACCACAAGAATCG
>CALGYL010000020.1 GCA_937934775.1 uncultured Clostridia bacterium | reverse complement strand
TGGGCGGCCAGGATGGACCTGAGGCGCGCGGAGTCCAGCATGGTGCCGGAACCGATGACCTGGCTCTCCTTGAGGCCGAAGTTCTTGGTGATGTGGTAGGTCAGGATGTCCACTGGGTTGGCCACCACGATGTAGACGGCATCGGGCGCGCGCTTCACGATTTCCGGCATGACGGCGTTCATGATGTTGATGTTGCCCTGCGCCAGGTCGATGCGGGTCTGGCCGGGCTTACGGGCCGCGCCGGCGGTGATGATCACGATGTCGGCGTCTTCCGCGCCCGAGTAGTCGCTGGAGTAGATGTCTACCGGCGCGCAGAACGGCGTGCCCTGAATGATGTCCATGGCCTCGCCGCGGGCTTTGTCGGCGGCGATGTCGATCAGAACGATTTCCGTTGCGAGACCCGCGGTGGTCAGCGCGAACGCGATGGTGGCGCCAACGTTTCCGGCGCCCAAAATGGCAATTTTCCTGCCCTTGGTCATAGGAGGCAACCTTCTTTCAATCGAATGCTTGGGTGGTATTTTTAGACGGACCGGCCCGCAATGGGCCAGGCGTATAGACCCTATCGGAACCCCTGCCGGGACGCGCCCGCTCCGGCGTGATGTAGGACGTATGAAATACAGCGGATGCGGTTATGCTCCATACCAGCGACTGTACAGGCTTTCTCGTTCGAGTTTCATATTCGCACCATACGCATGCGCCTCGCTTCTTTTGGGGAGCTATAACAAATCCTATATTTGAGCCATAGCGCTTATTATATCCGATCGCTTCCCAAGAATCATTAATTTATGGAGAAGTATTGTCGACGATAAAAAGTTTTACCTTCCATCTACGGTTTTGTCATAATCTCTACACAAGTGGCCGGCGGCTGGAAAAACAGCAACCTAAAGAAGCAAAGTGAGCGCAAAAAAGCGCACACAAGCACTTTTTGTACCGGGTGCGCTTACGCCAATCGCAAAGCTCTGTCCCGTTTTTACCGTTTCGAGCGGCGCATGCGCGGGAAACGGCATATTTTACCGATACGCGCCGGTAGAAAATATGCATCCGTTGCCCGCGCGCCGCCGGGAAATCCACAAGGGGCGCAGACCCGCTCAGCGCCGGCCGATCTCCCGCCTGCGCTCGGCTTCGCAGTAGGCGCACTTGTAGGTGCTGGTCTCCCGGTCGGAGAGCTTGAACACCTGGTCGATCTCCTGCTCGACGGTGGTGATGCAGCGGGGATTCTTGCAACTGATGATGTTGATCAGCTTCTCCGGCAACTCCAGCTTGCGCTTTTCCACGTTCCGGCCGTTCTTAATGATGTTGACGGTGATGCCGGGGTCGATGTAGCCCAGTGTGTCCAGGTTGACCGGGAAGCTGGCGTCGATTTTGATGATGTCCTTTTTGCCCATTCGGTTGGATCGGACGTTTTTGATGATGGCCACGCAGCAATCCAGCTCGTCCAGCTTCAGGTAGCGGTAGATGTCCATGCTGCGCCCGGCGGAGATGTGGTCGATCACCACGCCGTTTTCAATCGCGTCGATGTTCATTGCTTGTTCGCCTCCATCAGCTTCATCATCAGCGCCATGCGCACGAACTTGCCGTTCTCCACCTGTTCAAAGTAACGGGCGCGTGGGTCGTCGTCCACGCGGTGGGAGATTTCGTTGACGCGGGGCAGCGGGTGCAGGATGATCAGGTCGCGCTTGGCGGGCACCAGCTTTTCCGGCGTCAGGATGTAGCTGTCCTTCAAGCGCACATAGTCGGCTTCGTTGAAGAAGCGTTCCTTCTGCACGCGGGTCATGTAGAGGACGTCCAGCTGGTCCATCACGTCCTCGAGGGACTGAACTTCCCGCCAGGAGGAGCCGCGCTGGTTCAGCGTGCGCTTGAGGTAGTCGGGGATGACCAGCTCTGGCGGGGAGATCAGCACGAACTCCACGCCCTCGTAGCGGGACATGGCGGTAATCAGCGAATGCACCGTGCGCCCGAACTTCAGGTCTCCGCAGAGGCCCACGACCATATGGTTCAGGCGGCCCTTGTCCCTTCGGATGGTGGTCAGGTCGGTCAGCGTCTGGGTGGGGTGGTTGTGGCCGCCGTCGCCCGCGTTGATGATGGGCACCTTGGAGCGCTGGATGGCCGCCATCGGGGCGCCCTCCTTGGGGTGGCGCATGGCGATGATGTCGGCGTAGCAGGCCACGGTACGCACGGTGTCGGAGACACTCTCGCCCTTCGAGGCGCTGGAGGAATCCGCCGTCGCGAAGCCCAGCACGCTGCCGCCCAGCTCCAGCATCGCTGCCTCAAAGCTGAGCCGGGTGCGGGTGGAAGGCTCGAAGAATAGGGTGGCCAGCTTTTTGCCGTGCATCACTTCGGAGAACTTCTTGCGGTCCCGGATGATCTCGTCGGTCAGGCCGAGAATTTCATCAATTTCGGAGAGCGACAGGTCTTCGATGTCGATCAGGTGGCGCATCAGGCTTCCTCCTTTCGGGTCATCCAGCCTTCGTCCGAAGGGTTGTTCCGGAAGGCGATGAGCCGGGGCGCGTCCTCGGGCCGGAGGTAGCCCGCCTGCGACGCGGTCTCGACCAGCGTATCGAAGTTGGTCAGCGACACATTTTTTACGCCCGCTTCCCGCAGGCGGTCGATGCCCTTTTGCATGCCGTAGGTGAAGATGCTGACGATGCCCAGGACGACCGCCCCCGCCTCCTTCAGCGCCTCCACCGTTTCGATGGCGCTGCCGCCGGTGGAGATCAGGTCCTCGACCACCACCACCTTCTGGCCCGGCTCCAGCCGGCCCTCGATGCGGTTGTTCAGGCCGTGGTCCTTCGCGCCGGAGCGCACGTAGCCCATCGGCAGGCCCATCAGATGCGCCGTGATCGCCGCGTGGGGAATGCCCGCGGTGGAGGTGCCCATTAGCACCTCGCAGTCCGGGTAGTTTTCCCGGATCAGCGTCGCCAGGCCCTCCTCGATCCGGCCGCGCACGGCGGGGTCGGAGAGTGTCAGCCGGTTGTCGCAGTAGATGGGGGACTTGATGCCGCTGGCCCAGGTGAAGGGCTCTTCGGGCCGCAGAAACACCGCGCGGATGGACAGAAGGTCTTGGGCGATGGCTGTCTTCATGCATTTTCTCCTTCGAATTCGTTCACGCAGCGCCGGTAGGCCGCCGCGGGGTCGCTGGCCGCGGTGATGGGCCGGCCGACCACGATGTAGTCGCTGCCCGCGAGCCGCGCCTTTTCGGGGGTCATCACCCGCGCCTGATCGTCATCGGCGGCGCCTACGAAGCGCACGCCGGGCGTCACGGTCAGAAAATCCCCGCCGCAGGCGCGCTTGACCAGCGCGGCCTCAAGGGGCGAGCACACCACGCCGTCAAGTCCCGCGAGGCGCGCGTTCTGCGCGTAGCGGGCCACCGTCTCCTCCATGCTGCCGGAGATCAGAAGCTCTTCCTTCATCCGCTGCTCGCTGGTGGAAGTCAGCTGCGTCACCGCGATCAGCTTCGCCCGGGTGCCGTCCGGCCGGGTCAGCCCCTCCAGCGCGGCGCGCATCATGTCCACGGTACCGGCGGCGTGGACGTTCGTCATGTCCACGTCCAGGCCCGAGAGGGACCGCATCGCCCGCTTCACGGTGTTGGGGATGTCGTGCAGCTTCAGGTCGAGAAAGACCGGATGCCCCCGCCGCTTCACCTGCCGGACGATGTCGGGCCCTTCGGCGTAGAACAGCTCCATGCCGATCTTGACGAAGGGCTTTTCCCCCTGGAACAGGCCCAGAAAGTCGTACGCCTCGTTGGCCCCCGGAAAGTCCAGTGCGATGATGACCCTGTTATCCATGAGAACCTCCTATAATGTCGGTCAGGCTGGCAATTCCGTACTTTTCCATCTCCCCGGGGAGGTCGTTCACGATGTCCCGGCAGGCGTAGGGGTTCACGAGGTTCGCCGCGCCTACCTGCACCGCCGTCGCGCCCGCCATCATCATTTCGAGGACGTCCTTCGCGCTTGCCACGCCGCCCATGCCGATGATGGGGATTTTCACCGCCTCGTACACCCGGTAGACCATTGAAAGCGCCACCGGGAAGATCGCGGGGCCGGAGAGGCCGCCGGTCCTGTTGGCGAGGACCGGCTTCCGGCTCTTCAGGTCGATCCGCATGCCCAGGAGGGTATTGATCAGCGAGAGCCCGTCCGCGCCCGCTCCCTCGCAGGCCTTGGCGATCTCCGCGATGTCGGTCACGTTGGGCGACAGCTTCATGTAGACCGGCTTTTTCGTCACCTGTCTGACGGCCCGGGTCACCTCGGCGGCGCTGACCGGGTCCGCGCCGAAGCTCATGCCGCCGCCGTGCACGTTGGGGCAGGAGATGTTGACCTCGATCAGCCCCACCGCGTCCGACGCGCCGATCTTTTCGCAGGCCGCCTGGTACTCCGCCACCGAAAAGCCGCTGATATTGGCGATCACCTTTTTATGGAAGAAAGTCTGAAGCTCCGGCAGCTCATGGGCAAGCACATGGTCCACGCCGGGGTTTTGCAGCCCCACCGCGTTCAGAAGGCCGCTGGCGCACTCCGCGATCCGGGGCAGCGGATTGCCCGTCCGCGGCGAGAGCGTGGTACCCTTGAAGGAGAACGTGCCCAGGCAGTTGATGTCGTAGTATCCCTGGTATTCCTTCCCGAACCCGAACGCGCCGCTGGCCGCGACGACCGGGTTTTCAAGCGTCCAGCCGCTCAGCGTTACCCGCGTGTCCACAGGATTTCCTCCCTTCGGAAAACCGGCCCGTCGGCGCAGATGCGCTTGGGGCCCAGCTTGGTGACGCAGGTGCAGCCCATGCACGCGCCCACGCCGCAGGCCATCCGGGCTTCGAAGCTGAACTGGCCGGGCAGGTCCACCGCCCGGTAGACGGCCCTCAGCATCGGCTCCGGGCCGCAGGTGGCGACACAATCGCAGGAAAGGCCTTCCAGCACGTCCGTCACATAGCCGCCGACGGCGAGGCGCGTATCACACAGCTTTTCAAAATCTTCCTTCATGAAGACCTCGTCCGGCGCGCTAAAGCCCAGCGCCGCCACCGGTTTTTTACCCAGGGCGATCAGCGCCTTGGCCAGCGCGTAGAGCGGCGGAACGCCGGAGCCGCCGCCAATGAGCAGCGGCTTATCCCCAAACGCGTCCAGATCGTAGCCGCGTCCGAGGCCCACCATCGCGTCGGTTTCAAA
>CALGYL010000019.1 GCA_937934775.1 uncultured Clostridia bacterium | reverse complement strand
CAGAGCAGGAAGCTGGCCTCCGACGGATACACACTCGCGCCCAGCGCGGCAAGCGAAGCCTCAAATTTCGCGCGACGGGCGGCGTTTCGCACCCGGTCCGCCTCCAATTCCGGGAGGTGGGCGGGCAGCCGCTTTGCGATCAGCGCCGCGAACGCGTTCAGGGACCATGGCGGAACCTGCCGCCCGATCTCCTCCACCGCCTCCGGCCGCGCGATCAGATAGCCCAGCCGCACGCCTGGAACCGACAACGCCTTGGTCAGAGAGCCGACGACGATCAGCCCCTCCAGCGCAGCCGCCTGCTCCCGCACGGAGTGCTTCGGGCAGCAGTCGATAAACGCCTCGTCCACGATCAGGCGCGCGCGGACCGAAAAAGCGCGGGCATGGATTGAAAGCACCGTATCCCGCGAAAGCGCCCGCCCGGTGGGGTTGTTGGGATTGCAGAGGAAGGCAGTGTCGCCCGTTTTCAGCGCGCCGAACCCGTCCTCGGAGACTTCCAGCCCCGCCGCGCGTGCGAGAGCCGCGTATTCGGAAAATGTCGGCGGCGAGACGAGCACCCGGCCGGTCTGCCCGCGCACCGCCACATCGATCGCGGCGATGCCGCCGGAAGTCGGCAATACGCAGTCCTCCGGCACGCCCGCGTACCGCGCGATGCCGCGCTTCGCCTCCGCCATCAGTACATCCGGGTAATATCTGGCGTCGTTGATCGCCGCGCACATCGCCTGATACACCCATTCGGGCGGGCCATCGGGCCGGAGGTTGGCGGAGAAATCCAGCCAGCCGCCGGGCGACGCGCCCTGCCATACGTTGCCCCCGTGGTTCATGGCCATAACCTCCCGATCAACTCCGGATGCGAACCGAAATGCAGGTGTGGAAACCCCGCAAGCGCGTTGCCGCGCTCATAGCCGCAGCGCCATGCCTGCCCGGGATCGGACGCCCGCACCACACGAAACGCGCAGGGTACTTCCTGAAGCGGCTCCGCCACGGCGTGGTGGAACTCGTGGGCGGGGAATGTAAGGCCGGTCCGGTCGGTCACGTTCACATAGCCGAAGCGCTGCAGCCTGTCGGTCATGCGGCAGGCGATGGGGAAAAAGCCCGCCATCTCCCGGCCGTCGATGCTCCGGCACAGGTACATCAGCCCGCCGCACTCGGCGTAGCAGCGCATGCCGCCGTCAAGCGCCAGGCGGACGCTCCTTCGCATGGAGCCATTCGCCTCCAGCGCCTCCGCGAACACCTCTGGAAAGCCGCCGCCGAAATACAGGCCGCAAAGCCCTTCCGGCAGACGCTCGTCCCGGAGCGGAGAGAAGAAAACCAGCTCCATGCCGGACGCCTGAAGCATCCGGAGGTTTTCTTCATAGTAAAAGCTGAACGCCTGGTCCCGCGCCACGCCCAGGCGGTAGCCGCGCCGGCTTGGCAGCGGCTTCCGAACGCCGTTCAGCGCAGACGCCTGGGCCGCGAGGCGGATTATCCCGTCCAGGTCCACCGTCTGAAGCGCCGCCTCCCCGGCGTGGCCGATCTGCCGCGTCAGTTCCGGCGTCTCCTCCGCCGGGATCAGCCCCAGATGGCGGCTGCCGAATGACAGCGCCGCGTCTTTTTGAAGGTAGCCCAGGCAGGGCAGCCCCGCGTGCCGCTCGACGGCCTCCCGCACCAGATCGTAATGCCCGCGGGCGGCGACGCGGTTGACCAGAACCCCGGCGATCCCGCTGGCCTTTTGAAACCGCCGGAACCCCAGCGCCATCGCGGCGGCGCTGGCCGCGCCGCCCGACGCGTCCACCACGAGGAGCGCGGGCGTTCGGGTATCGGCGGCCATGCGCCAGGTCGAACAGGCAAAATCGCGGGCATTCATCCCGTCGTAGTATCCCATCACACCCTCGATCACGGCGATGTCCGCGCGCTCCTCGCCCGCGCGCAGGACTGCGCGGACGGTAGACGCATCCAGAAGGTGCCGGTCCAGGTTGTCCGACGGCTTTCCGCAGGCGGCGGCGTGAAAGCCGGTGTCGATGTAATCCGGCCCTACCTTAAACGGCGCGACATTCAGCCCCCTCGCCCGGAGCGCCGCCATCACCGCAAGCGTGATTGTGGTCTTTCCGCAGCCGCTGTGGGTGCCTCCGATCAGAATCCGCACGATCGCACCCCCTCGATGCCGTACATCAGCGCGTTGACGATGGCGGCGGCCACGCTGCTGCCGCCCCGCCGCCCCACCGTGGCGATGGCGGGAATGCCGCTTTCTAGGAGCCGCTCCTTGGCTTCCACCACGTTGACAAAGCCCACCGGCACGCCGACGACGGCGACATCCTCCGCCGCGCCGCCCTCAAGGAGCGGCATCAGGAATGTGGGCGCGTTGCCGCAAACAAACAGCTTCGGGCCGGGCAGCATCCGCGCGCGCTCCATCGACACCAGCGCGCGGGTGACTCCGCGGGCCTTGGCCTCCTCCAGAACGTCCGGCTCGGCCATAAAGCAGCGGAGCTTCAGACCAAGCTTCGCGGCGGCAGATTTGTTCACGCCCGAGAGCGCCATGTTGGTGTCGGTCACCACGAACGCGCCCGCAAGAAGCATCGCCCGCATCCGGGGCACGACGCCTTCCGTAAAGCGCAGATTCTCCGCGAAAGAGAAGTCCGCCGTCGCGTGAATTACCCGCTTGACGATGGGCGCAACTTCTTCTTCGAGCGGGAACTTAAGCTCCGACTCGATGATCTCCATGCTCCTGCGCTCAATCTCCATCGGTTCCATCCGGATCACCGCCCCTTCCCCACCGGTTCGGATCGGCGCGAAGCCGCCCGCTGACGCCCAGAACCTGACCCGCGTCCAGAAACGCGGCGTCAACCTCGACCAAGCCCCGAAGGCGCGCCTCGCAGTACCGCTGCGCCCCGTCGGCGAGCCGCGCCCACACCGCCTGATGCCCCGCAAAGCGGATGACATCGACCATCGCGCCGGTCGTGACACAGCCGTACACGCTCTCCACCAGCGCCCACGGCGCGCCCATCCGCGCAAGTTCCGCAATCACCGCCTCCCGCCGGGCGTCGGCGCAGAGGCTGTGGGTTTGCATCACGCCCGCCGAAACCTTGACCAGCTTCCCAGGATGCCCGGCGATCAGAAGCCGCCGAAAACCCAGCGACGCCGCCTCGTCCAGCGCAAAGCCCACGAAATTGCTCATCTGCGCCACCGAGACGCCTGGAAAGCGGCGCGTGAGCGCCTCCTCACCCTGGTTCCCGAATGTCAGCGCAAGTGCTTCCGCACCCTTTGCCCGGTGGACGCGCATTTCCAGCGCGACGGACGCCTTCAGCGCCTCTTCGCTCATGGGCCGGACGATTCCGGTGGTGCCCAGAATAGACAGCCCGCCCGTGATGCCCAGCCTCGGGTTGAACGTCCGCCGCGCCAGCGCCTCGCCGCCCGGAATGGACACGGTGACTTCCGCGGCCCGGCTGCCGGTCACACTTCGCACGGCGCGCTCGATTATCCTTCGCGGCGCGGGATTGACCGCCGCCTCGCCGGGCGGCAGCTTCAACCCCGGCCCAGTCACGGTCCCGACGCCCTCGCCCGCCCGGAAAGTCACCGGCCCGTCGTCCTCGCCCGGCTCCACCAGTGCCAGCACCTCGCAGCCGCCCGTGATGTCCGGATCGTCGCCCGCGTCCTTCACGACGCCGCAGAGAAAACCCTCATGCGCGCGCACGGCTGGGGAGAAGGCGCGCCCGCCCGGCAGGACGATCTCCACCCTCGGCGGGCACTCGCCGTCCCGCCGCCACAGGCAGCTGGCCAGCGCCGCGGCGGCCGCGCAGGCGCCGGTGGTAAAGCCCTCCCTCATGTGCGGTAGCCCCGGGGCGTGATCAGTTTGCCGTATTTTACGATCGTTTGGCTGTTTCCGACGACGATGGTGGTAAACATATCCACCCGCTCGTCCCGAAGCGCCGAAAGCGTCAGGATCTTCTGCGCCTGCCCCGTCCGCGCGATGCAGCGCACCCAGCCGCAGGGAGTATCCCCGGCCCTTGCGCCCAGAAGGATGTCCGCCGCCCGCCGGAGATGGTCCGCGCGGGATTTGCTGGCGGGGTTGTAGAGCGCGACCGGGAAATCCCCCGCCGCCGCCGCGTTCAGACGCCGCTCGATGACCTCCCAGGGGGTCAGAAGGTCTGAAAGGCTGACGATGGCCAGATCCCCGGAGAACGGCGCGCCGAGAGCGGCCGAGGCCGCAAGCGCCGCCGTCACGCCCGGAACGATCTCCACCTCGTCCGCTTCGTCCGAAAGCTCCAGAATCAGGCTGGCCATGCCGTACACCGAGGCGTCGCCCGAGCAGACCACGGCGACGGTTTTTCCCTCGCGGGAGAGCCGGATCGCCTCCCGGCACCTTGCGACTTCGCCGGTCATGCCGTTTTCAAAGGCGGGCTTCTCCGGGAATTCGGCCCGGATCAGGTCGATGTAGGCGCCGTAGCCGATCAGCACGCTTGCGCGCCCGATCGCCTCGGCGGCGGCGGCGGTGCGCGCCTGCGCATCGCCCGGGCCCAGCCCCACCACGTAGATCATGTGTTTTCCTCCCCCGCGAGCGCCAACGCCACGCCCGCGTACCGCGTCTTGCCCGTCAGAAGCCGCCCGCCGGAGGCAAGCGCCGCCGCCCGCTCGCACACATTGTCCACCCCGACGGCGGTCTCCACATACTCCGAACGCGCGAAGATGCCCGGCGCGGCCTTGAGTTGTTCAGCGGTGAACGTGCGAAGCGGCAGGCGGTACTTGCGGCAGAAATCCAGAAGCGCCGGTTCGTCCGCCTTCCGGTCGAGGGTGGCCAGCGCCCGCACCGAGAGAAGCGACACGCCCGCGTCTTTGAGAAACTCCAGCGCGCACCGCTCGAACCAGCCGCAGTCCACGCCCCTTTTGCAGCCCGCGCCCAGAACGAGCGTCCGGGGCCGGAGCTTGAGCGTCACTGGAAACGGCGGCGCGAGCTCGCGCTCGGTGATCATCAAGCCCACCGGCCTTCCCGAAAGCAACGCGCCGGAAACCGCCTTGATCGCCTCCGGGTTCTCGATGGCGCAGTCATTTTTCACCGCCCAGCTGTCGATGGCGGGCAGGCCGTTCAGGTCGGTTGCGGTGGTGAGCACCGCCTCCGCGCCGGTTTTCTCCGCAATGGCGAGCGCCAGAGCGTTCGCGCCGCCGATGTGGCCGGACAGGAGGGGGATCACGTGGCGGCCCAACTCGTCCATCACCAAAACGGCGGGGTCGGAGAGCTTGGAGCTCAGGTGGGGTGCGACGGCCCGCACCGCGATGCCCGTAGCCCCGATGAAGAGGAGGGCGTCGCACTCGTGAAACGCCTCCGCCGCCCAGTCCATCACGCGCTCCGGCCGCTCGACGGAGATGCCCAGCCGCTCGCCCCAGGCCGCGCCCCGCCCGGTGAACGCCGCCGCCCTTAGGATCATGGGGTTCCCGCCCGGTAGCCGTGGGAGAAGGACGGATCATAGAGCCTGGATAGCTCGTAATCGTCGCCCAGGAAGTTTCCCACGAGCACCAGCGCGGTTTTGGTCAGGCCCTGCCCGATCTCAGGCAGCGTCCTGAGGGTGCCCCTGACCACGTTTTCCTCGGGCCAACTGGCCCGGTAGACGATGGCCGCGGGGGTTTCCGGAGGATATCCGCCCGCAGTCAGCTCCGCGCACAGTTCCTCCAGCATCCCGGCGCTCAGAAACAGCGCCATCGTCGCCCGGTGCGCTGCCAGCGAGCGGAGACTCTCGGCCTCCGGGACCGGCGTCCGGCCCGCCGCGCGGGTGATGATCACAGTCTGCGTCACCCCCGGCAGCGTGAACTCCGCCGGAAGCGCGGCTGCGGCGGCAAAGAGGGAACTGACGCCCGGCACCACCGTATAGGAGATGCCCAGCCTTCGAAGCGCGTCCATCTGCTCCCGGATCGCGCCGAAGAGGGACGGGTCTCCTGTGTGCAGCCGAACGACCACATGGTCCGGCCCATCCCGCCG
>CALGYL010000018.1 GCA_937934775.1 uncultured Clostridia bacterium | reverse complement strand
ATTTACTTACACTTTTTCACCGCCATTTTTCGGCATTTTCAGAACGCTATTGACAAGCAGTGGGTCGATGCGGGGCCGAAATCATGCGATAATGGAATCTGAAGAGAAGGCTCTGAAAACTTTGAACACTTCGAACAGAGTTTTGCAAGTATTCAGAAGTGCCCGCGGAGGTGGATCGCATGACGATATTGGAGGTCAAAAGGCAGGCGCGTCTGTCGGAATGACACCGGCGCATTGAAGAACAGCAAAGCAGCGGACAAACGATAAAGGACTGGTGCGGACTGCGGGGCGGTGGAGAAGGACAGTTCTGGCACCAAGCACGCCCCGCCCAATACTGTCCGTGGAACAGATGGAGGATATTATCGCGCATATCGGGGATGTGGAGGATGAGAGCGACAGACGCTATCTTGCTTTGGCCGCACCTCACGCAATGATACCCGAAGAGATTTTGGGCCTTCGATGGGAAGATATTCGTATCGACCGGGGTCAAATCTCAATACGACGTGCCGTAGTCCATCCCGACAGGAATCAGCCCTTTGTCAAAACCCCGAAGGAGGATGCGCAAACGCGCACAATCGGGATTGTGGCAGGAATGGAACAATACATTGCTTCTGGAACGCCCCGCAAGGGCTTTGTGTTCGGTGGCAATGAACCACTATCCTTCACGGCGTTCAACCGGATGATGGAGCGCATAGGGAAGCAAGTCAATCTCTATGGGGCAACCACATACAGTTTTCGGCATACGGTTCTAACCGATGCTTACGATGCTACAAAGGATGTGAAGTTGGTTCAGGCTTTCGCAGGACACGCAACACCAACAATGACAATGGGCCGATACGCAAGGGGACGCACAAAGACCGAACAAGTAGCCCAATCCATCGGTTCCCTCTATGGTTGTGGCAAATCTTGTGGCAAACCGGAAGGGCCACAAACCCAACAAATACAAGGGTTTGAAGGCTGTCAAGCGGGGTAATTTGTGGCAAGTTTTGTGGCAAAAACAACGGTTTTGGGATATGGAGCCGGATAGGGAGCCTTCGACAACAGAAAAGCAGTGCTAATAGCACTAAAAAACCACCGATTTCTCGGTGGTTTTTGCTGGAGCTGATGGTGGAACTCGAACCCACGACCTCATCCTTACCAAGGATGTGCTCTACCGCCTGAGCTACATCAGCGCGCCATTTATTGACGAACGCAAGAAATATAATACATCATCGGCGGACAAAATGCAATAGTCAAAATGAATTTTTACGCGTTTTTTTCGAATGCCGTGACACACGGCAGAATGGGCGGTTTTACGGCTGTGCTCTTTGGCTCGTGTCATCCTTCACTCGTTAAGATGCGTGCCTGAAGAGCATCCGGCGGGATACCCGTTCGCCCGTCGCACTGGGTTCCACTCTTTCAAAGATGCGCGCTTGATGCATACGGTGTGATGCTTCCATGCGTCATTGGATCAGGATAAGCCTCCACGCGGTAATCATGGGATCATACTCATAGATGTCGTAAATGCTTCTATCCCCGATACACCATCACAGATGCGCGGCCACAAATGCGCGGCGCAAAACACATTGTGAGAACCGCTGCTGCAGCGCGCCCGCCCAGGGCGCGCCACCAAAATCATCGAATGCGAGAAACGGCATTTCAAGCCATCCCTCCGATCGGGGCGCTATGCGTCATGGCGCTAAAACGCGTTGCGCGTACGGCTACCGGCACGATATCCCCCGCATCATTGGGCACAATGCGTCATGGCGTTAAAACGCGTTGCGCGGGTCAGTGCTGCGGCGAGTCTTCGTTTCATCTTCCAGGTATTCAATTTCCATGCGCTCAAAATAGACTTCTTCCACAAAGTGGTCGGGCAAAAAAGCCGTGCGCCGGAAGCGTTCGTACTCTCGTTCATGCTTCTCCAGCCACATGGGGACGGGCAGGTCGCCCTCCCGGCACAGCGCAATCAACGCCTCCCGCTCGTCTCCCGGCTCACAGGGGGCGATGTACTGCCGGTCGATCCGGTGTTTCTTGATGATCCGCATCCAAAGTCTGGTCATTCAATCCCTCCATGAGTCCATTATACCACAGGCAAAATGAAAATGCGCCGCTACAGAAAAAAACCTGTTTCAGCCGCGCCCACCGGGTTTAATAATGACTAGGCGCGCAAAGCGTTCAGAATTTACAACATTGCGTTGAGGAGGACATCGGCTATGAAATGGATTTGCTCCGTATGCGGTTATGTGCATGAAGGCGATACCCCGCCCGAGAATTGCCCCCTTTGCAAAGCCCCGGCTTCGAAATTCAACAAGGCGGCCGAGGAAAAGGTTTGGGCTTCCGAGCATAAGGTCGGCGTGGCCAAGGGCCTGGACGAACGCGTAGTGGAAGGCCTGCGGGCCAACTTCAACGGTGAATGCGCCGAGGTCGGCATGTACTTGGCAATGGCGCGTGTCGCCGACCGCGAGGGCTATCCGGAGATCGCTGAAGCCTACAAGCGCTACGCCTTCGAAGAGGCCGATCATGCCTCCCGCTTTGCGGAACTCCTGGGCGAAGTCGTGACCAGCAGCACCAAGAAAAACTTGGAACTGCGCGCTGAAGCCGAATACGGCGCCACCGGCGGCAAGACGGAGCTGGCCAAGCTGGCCAAGGAACTGGGCTATGACGCGGTACACGATACCGTGCACGAGATGGCCAAGGACGAAGCCCGCCATGGCAAGGGCTTCGAGGGCTTGCTCAAGCGTTACTTTAAGTAAGAAAACCTCAAACACATTGAGGAACCCCGGGGCAGCCGTAAGCGGCCTTCCCGGGGTTCTTTTCGCGCATGCGAAATCCACGCAGGATCACGCCATCGCGCCTACAAATCCTCTTCCGCGGCACTCTGAACAGGTTTGCGTGATGGCCATCTGATCTCCGATTCGGACAGGAAGATCGCTCCGAACACCACAAGAAAGCCGATGAACACGCGGGGCTGCACCACCTCGCCGTAGAACAGCACCGAGAACAGAACGCCGAACACCGATTCCAGGCTTAGTATCAGCGATGCGCCCGCGGGCGGCGCATATTTCTGCCCGACCAACTGCAGGAGGAAGCCGATCGCCGTCGGGAACACCGCAAGGTACAGAACCACCATCCAATCGACCGGCCGAATGTTCAGCGGCCCGGAAGGGGTCATCAGGTTCACCGTCCAGAAGATGAGCGAGCAGGCCGCAAACTGGAACACGATGGAGCGCACCGGATCGACATTCCGGCCCAGCGTCGCGACGCCGACGATGTGCACCGCGTACAGTACCCCGCTGACCAGCGTCAGCGTGTCGCCAAAGCCGATGGTGAGGTTCCGGGTCAGTGAAATCAGGCCGATGCCGATCAAGCACAAAAACGCGGCGGCAAAACTTTTGCCCTCGGGCCGGGTCTTCTTCACCGCCCAGAAGAAAAACGGCACCAGAACGCAGTAGATGGCGGTCAGGAACGCATTTTTACCGGGGGTGGTATCGGTAATGCCCACCGCCTGCATCAGCGAAGCGACGCCGAGGATGCCGCCCAGCACTACCGAACGCCAGATATCCGAAGCGCTGGACGAACGCACCTTTTTCCAGAAAATCAGCGTCAGCAGCGGCGTGGCGATGGAATACCGGAGCGCCAGAAGCGCGGCCGGCGGAAAGACATCCATCTGCCCTTTGACAAGAAAAAAGGACGTGCCCCAGATGAGCGCCGCCCCATAGAGCGCCAGTTTTCCCAGCCTATTTTGGGTTACCGTATTCAAGAAACTGCTTCCTTTCGCCTGGCCGCCCTGACAAGGCCCACGGCCAGCACCATCAGAATCGGAAAGACGATGGCCAGGAGAAGCCCCGCCTTGAGCGCCGCCTGCTCGCCGCCCTGAAACAGCACCTGTACCCAATGGACGCCTGCCTCCACACGGCTGGAAACCACGCCCACAAGGCCGGGCCCGCTGGCGCAGCCCAAGTCGCCCGCAAACGCCAGCATCGCGAACATTGCGGTACCGCCCTGCGGAAAGGCGCGGGAAGACAGTGAAATCGTCGCCGGCCACATGGCGCCCACGCTGAGGCCGCAGATGGCGCAGCCCACAAGCGACAGGACCGGAACCGGAGAGAACACCGCGAGGAGATAGCTTGCCACACACAGGACCGCAGAGATCGTCAGGATCCGCGTCAGCGGCAGGTGCGCGCCCTTTGAGGCGAAGAACACTCGCGCGCTGCCCATCAGCACCGCGAACGCACAGGGGCCCAGTAGGTCGCCCATCGTCTTGGAAACGCCCAGGCCCATCTCCGCGAACAGGCTGGCCCACTGGGCCATCGCCTGCTCCGACGCGCCGGCGCAGACCATCAATAAAAGCATCAGCCAGAACGCGCCGCGAACAAAGAGCGCCCGAAGGCGCAGGCCCTTTCCTTCCTCCACCAGCGCGCACAGCGGCACTTTGAGAAAGAAGAACATATTAAACAGCGGCACCAGCGCCCAAAGCGCTGTCAGCCACTGCCAGGATGCAAGTCCAATTGTGGCAAAATAGACGGTGGACAGGAGCACCACCGCCATCTGGCCCCAGCAGTAAAATGAGTGCAGCAGGCTCATCGACGCGGCTTTCTTGTCGCCGGGGAGCGACTCGACGATGGGGCTGATCAGCACCTCGATCATGCCGCCGCCGATGGCGTTGATCACCATCGCGATCACCAAGCCCTGATACGGATCCATCGCGCGGGGCAGAACGCCCAGAAGCACTAAGCCCAGCGCGCTTAATAGGTGGGCGATCACCGCCGCCACCCGGTAGCCGATTTTGTCCAGCAAACGCACACAGACGAGATCGGTCACAAGCTGTACACCAAAATTGAGCGAAATCAGAAGACCGATCTTCTCCAGCGAGATTCCAAGGTCCCGACTGAATACGATAAATAAAAGGGGCGGCAGGTTGTTGACGATCGCCTGCGTCACGTAGCCCAGATAGCTCGCGTACAACGTATGCTTGTATGTCAAAACCTGACGCCCCTTTACCGCTTATGTAGTATGGTTTACGCGAACGGATTCTCCGTGGGATAGAGCATGCCCTTGGGCTGGTTGAAGCTGATTTTGCCGATGCCCAGATACGTCATAACCGAGTGGATCGCCTTGCCCGCATGGCCGAACGCCACCGCGCCGTGGTGCGGGTAGCCGTCCGCGATCAGCACGTGGCGGTAGAAGCGGTCCATTTCCGGAATCGCGAACACGCCGATGCCGCCGAAGGACTGGGTCGCCACCGGCAGCACTTCGCCCTGGGCAATGTAGCTCTGCAGCACGCTGTCCTTGTTGCCCTGCAGCCGGTAGAAGGTGATCGCGCCGGGGACGATGTCGCCCTCCAGCGTACCGCGGGTGATGTCCGGCTCCGCGCCGCCCTCCATGCCGCGGTTCATGATCAGCTGGTACTTCATCTCGCCCTTGGTCAGGCGGCAGATGGGGGTATTGCCGCAGTGGAAGCCCATAAAGACTTCCTGGCTGGAGTAGGCGGTCTTCTTGTCGATCTCCGCCTTGTACATGTCGGAGGGCACGGTGTTGTTGATGTCCAGAAGCGTGACCGGCGCGCCGGTCACGCAGGTGCCGATGTACTCGGAGAGCGCGCCGTAGATGTCCACTTCGCAGGCCACCGGGATGCCCCGGGCGGTCAGGCGGGAGTTGACGTAGCAGGGCACGAAGCCGAACTTCCGCTCAAACGCCGGCCAGCACTTGTTGGCAAACGCCACGTACTTGGAGGCGCCCAGGTTGTCCTTCGCCCAGTCGAGCAACGTGATTTCAAACTGCGCCAGCTTGGGCAGGAGCGACGGCATCTTGTTGCCGGCGCCCAGCTCTTCCGCCATGTCCTTGGCGACTTCCTGAATGCGCGGGTCGCCCGCGTGCTGCTCGAAGGCGAGCAAAAGGTCCATCTCGGAATTCTCCTAGATCGGAAGAGCGTCGTGTAGGGAAAGAGTGTAGATCTCGGTGGT
>CALGYL010000017.1 GCA_937934775.1 uncultured Clostridia bacterium | reverse complement strand
AGGCGTCCACCACGTCGTTGCCGTCCATCTCGAGAAGCGCCCTGCCGATGGCACCCACCAGCTTTCCGTACTTCGGGCCCACGGTGCGCAGCTGCGGCTTGATCTTGTAGGTGGTGAAGGCGCGGGCATCGTCCACGAAGGCGACGGCCTTGACGTTGAGCTCGTCCGCCACCAGATCCGTCATGCCGGGGGTGAGGGCGGCGCCCTTGACGTAGAGCGTCCGCGCGGTCTGGCGGGTTTTCATGCCCGCGGTGGCGCGGCAGGCGCGGCCCAATTGCACGATTTCGATGACCTTTTCCATTTCCTCTTCGAGGCCGGAATCCACCTTGGCAAGATCGGCTTTCGGGAAGTCGGTCAGGTGGACGCTCATCTTCGCGCCGGGGTTTTTCGCCGACAGGTTCTGGTACATGCTCTCCGCCATGAAGGGCGTATAGGGCGCGATCAGGCCCGTCAGCGTGGTGAGCACGGTGTAGAGCGTTTCAAAGGCGGCCAGCTTGTCGCCTTCGAGGCCCTTGCCCCAGAAGCGCTCGCGGCAGCGGCGCACGTACCAGTTGCTCAGTTCGTCGGTGAACGCGGCGATGGCGCGGGCGGTTTCGGTGATCCTGTAGTCCGCGAGGCCCTTGTCCACGAAGTCCGCCAGCGTGTTGAGGCGGGAAAGCACCCATTTGTCCATCAATGAGAAGTCGCCCGGCGCGGCCTTCGCCCCGTTCGGGTCGTAGCCGTCAATGGAGGCGTAGAGCGTGAAGAACGCGTAGGTGTTCCACAGCGTGCCCATGAACTTGCGCTGCACTTCGCTGACCATGTCGCCGGAGAAGCGGCTGGGCAGCCACGGCGCGCCGGCGGCGTAGAAGTACCAGCGCACGGCGTCTGCACCCTGCTTGTCCAGCACCTCCCAAGGGTCGACCACGTTGCCCTTGTGCTTCGACATTTTGATGCCATCCTTGTCCTGCACGTGGCCCAGGACCAGGCAGTTCTCAAAGGGCGAGCGGTCGAAGATCAGGGTGCCGATGGCAAGCAGCGTATAAAACCAGCCTCTGGTCTGGTCGATGGCTTCGGAGATGAAGTCGGCGGGGAAGTTGGCCTCGAACATCTCCTTATTCTCAAAGGGATAGTGCCACTGGGCAAAGGGCATGGAGCCGGAATCGTACCAGCAGTCGATGACTTCGGGCGTCCTGCGCATCTCGCCGCCACACTTTTCGCATTTCAAAGTCACCTGATCGATGTAGGGGCGGTGCAGCTCGATGCCGTCGGGCACGTTGTTCCCGAGCTTCTTCAGCTCCTCCACCGAGCCCACCACATGCACATGGCCGCAGGAACACACCCACACCGGCAGCGGCGTGCCCCAGTAGCGCTCACGGGACAGGCCCCAGTCGAGCACATTGTCGATGAAATTGCCCATGCGGCCGTCCCGGATGTTTTCGGGCATCCAGTTGACCGACTGATTGGAGGCCTGAAGCTGTTCCTTGACCTCCGTCATGCGGATGAACCAGGTGGAGCGGGCATAGTAGATCAGCGGCGTATCGCAGCGCCAGCAGAAGGGGTAGTTGTGCATGTGAGGCTCCGCCTTGAGAAGGAGTCCGCTCTCCTTCAGCGCTTTGACGATGGGCGCGTCCGCCTGCTTGACGGTCAGCCCCGCCCAGGGCGTGCGCCCGTCCATGATGCCGCGGGCGTCCACCAGTTGCACGAAGGGCAGGTTGTTGACGCGGCCCACGCGGGCGTCGTCCTCGCCGAAAGCCGGCGCGATGTGCACGATGCCGGTGCCGTCTGTCAGGGTCACGTAATCGTCCGCGACGACGCGCCAGGCGGGTTTGTCTGGGATCGAACGCACGAAGTCAAACAGCGGCTCGTACTCGATGCCGACCAGATCCGAACCCTTCATGGTTTCTAGGATCTCGGCTTCCTCGCCCACCACCTGGGGGATGAGCGCCCTGGCCATGATGGCAGTCTCGCCGTGAATGCGGAATTTGGCGTATTCATGATCCGGGCCAACGCACAGCGCCACGTTGGAGGGCAGCGTCCAGGGCGTAGTCGTCCAGGCGTAGAAGTAGGTATCCTTCTCGCCCTTCACCGGGAAGCGGACGAAGGCGGTGTTGTCGGTGACTTCCTTATAACCCTGCGAAACCTCGTGGCTGGACAGCGCCGTGCCGCAGCGCGGGCAGTAGGGCACGACCTTATGGCCCTTATAGAGGAGCCCCTTCTCCCATACCTGTTTCAAAGACCACCACACCGATTCGATGTAGTTGTTCTCATAAGTGATGTAGGGGTTGTCCATATCCAGCCAGAAGCCCACCCGATCGGACATGTGCTCCCACTCGGCCTTGTACTTCCAGACCGACTGCTTGCATTCCTTGATGAACGGCTCGATGCCATATTTTTCAATCTGCTCCTTGCCGTCCAGGCCCAGCATACGCTCGACCTCCAGCTCCACCGGCAGGCCATGGGTATCCCAGCCCGCCTTGCGCAGCACGTTCCTGCCCTTCATCAGCTGATAGCGCGGGATCAGATCCTTCATCGCGCGGGTCAGGATGTGGCCGATGTGCGGCTTGCCGTTGGCCGTCGGCGGGCCGTCATAAAACGTAAAGGTTTCGCAGCCCTCGCGCAGCTTCACGGACTGCCCGAAGATGTCGTTTTCCTTCCAGAATTTGAGCACTTCGGCCTCGCGGCCGACGAAGTCCAGCGTGGTCGGCGCTTTTTCGAACATACTCGCCCCTCCAAAACAAAAATACCTTCGCCCAGATTGGGGCGAAGGCTCGCGGTACCACCCAAATTGGCGCTTGAAGCGCCCGCTCGTGGCGCACTTCCATGCGCCGCCGCTGTATCGGGCGGACCCGGCAAAGCTTACAGAACGCGCTTTCAGCCTGCTGCTCCGGGATGATTCCCCATGCGTCTCGCTGTCCGGGCTTTCACCAATCCCCGGCTCGCTTTGCGGCTCCCCGCTGGGCGCTTCCCATCATCGCGAATATATACAAGGTCATTATACCCCATCCACCGAGGGCTGTAAACCCCCGCGCCACAGAAAATCCGGCATACCTGCCTCATCAAGCCCAAACTTAACCCGCCCCTTGCTCGCGCAACGTAAATTTATAGGTTGACAAAACGCCTTCCGTTTTGTATAATATCGTACGTCGCCTTTCATTCCCCAACGAGCGGTCGTGGCGGAATTGGCATACGCGCACGTTTGAGGGGCGTGTTCTGCAAGGAGTACGGGTTCAAGTCCCGTCGACCGCACCATGAGAAAAGCCTTGAAACCATTGGGTTTCAGGGCTTTTCTTTTTTACTTGCAACCCACTTTTCAACCCGATTTGTTTCTTCCCTGGTAAATACTACATCCACCAGCTTCGCGGCTCGCCGCAAATCTCCGTTTATCTCGTGTCCATAGGTGCCGTCGGTATCCAGAATCTCCGAATGCCCCAACAGGCTCTTGAGGAGCAACCCGGGCTGCCTTCTCGCACCGCTGAGACAAAGTATAACGCAGCTTATGGAGGCTGCAGCCGAGGCCGCACCGGTCCCTTTATGTGTCTCGTGGCGGCTATACTCCCGAACGGCGCTTCAACTTAGCCATACAGCAACATCCTCACAAGCGCGATAATTCCAATCACCACCGCGATGCAAAGACAAACAATAAACCTCGCCAACAACACCTTTTGCCCGATGTGTCTTCCGTCATCGTCCTTATACCACATTTTCCCGCCCTCACCCGTTATCAGGGAATCCTGATTTTCCGGTTTCCGGATCGTCCATTTCAAATACAGCGAAGATCGACGCATTCATGTCTGGAATTGGAATAAATCATCATCCCTGTGACGGGCGCCAGGAACGGCACGAACGCAGGTTCCGGAATACGCTTCCCGGCTCTGGAAACATTATTAACAGCTGATTTTTTACGGGATCACCCAGCAGATACAGGCGTTCTTCACGGCATTGTCTCAGGCGTTCTCTCCGGTTCTCGCTCTGTCGTTCTCCCCGCGTACATCGGGCGGATTCCATGTGTGGATGTGATCAACATGTGCCAGCGATACCATATTGATTCAGGCGGCATGCCATGGGCGCTTCGGAAGATGCTGGCGGAGGTCGAACGGCAGCAGCGGGAACGCGGGAGCGGGGTGCGTCCGTCCGGGCAGTTCGCAGAAGGTCTGACCGTCAGGCGCGGCGATGTCTGCCCTTCGGATTGCGCTGCGGTGCTGACCGCGGAAAGACTGCTGGCCATGTGCTGGGGGATCCCCCGATTTGATTCCCTTGGGACCGTTATTTGCGCACACAGCGAAACCATCGAAAGCCGACCATTTTTCCGCGCGGCGCGCCGCTGCTCCGTGCCGGCGGCGCACTACTATGCATGGGAGGACTCCGGATTCTCCAGGACTACATACCGCATCGGCATGAAAGGCCGGCCTCTTTTGATTGCCGGCCTCTATCACACCATCGCGGGCGTGCCCGCCTTCTGCATCCTGACGCGCCCACCCGCCCCGCGGATCGCCTCGATCAGCAGCCGAATGCCGGTCATTCTGCCGGAAAACGCCCGCGACGCCTGGCTTGCAGGCGCATCCGCGAACGCTGTGTTCGCCGCCGCGGAACTCGGCGTATCCTTTGAGGAAGTACCGGTTCGCTTCGAACTGGCTCACTCCGTCGCATCCGCCTTTTGGGCGCGGAACAGGTAGAGGGCGCAGGCCACGTCGTACAGGATGGCGAATGCCACGCCGATGACGGTCCGATCCAGGGCCGAACCACCGACGGCGAAGCCATTGACGATGTTGACAGCTCGGACGCACACGTCCAGCAGCAGGTAGATGAGAAACGCGGACTTCGTCCACTCGCTGCGGATCGCAAAGAGCACCAGCATGGCGATGTTGACAACCAACAGCGCGCCGGAAAATGTCGCAAGCGCCTGTGGCAGATCCTGAACGTTCAGCGCGAATTGCGAAGTAAATATCCCGTAATGAACGCCGCGAAGCATCCCCACAACCTGTAAAAGGTACATGGCGTCGCAGAAGCCGCGCACGACGCCGCACCCAAAGAACCATCCGCCGCTGCTTTGTACTTCCGGCTGAGTTTCCGGCTCCGGATCGGGTTCCGGGCCGGATTCCTGCCCCGGCGGGGTCCACATGGGCTGGTTGGGGTCGCCGTTGTCGATGCCGTAGTCCTCCGGATGCTCCATCAGGGATTCGTCGGGCTGAGGCATGATCCAACCCTCCACCGGCCCTTCGGGCGGCGTTTCGGTTTTCTTTTCAAAATACTCCGAGAGGGTCGGCGGCGCGCCGCCCAGCCAGCCGATGTGCTCTACCGACCGCAGCCGCCATTGGGCATCGCCGCCCTGCGGATCGTCCGCCCAAGGCGGGGTGCTGACGGCCCGGGGCTCCGCCCCTTCCTCCGCTTCACGCTCCATCGCGCCTTCCGGCTCGCCGCCGGTTTCTCCGTCCGCATCGTCCGGCGCTTCGGCGCTTTCGGAATCCTCCGGATTGTCCTCATGGCCGACCATCACCCGGATAAAGCCCACGGCGATCATGAGAAGCGCGATCCCCACCACCACGTACATCCCGGCACCTTCTTTGTCTTTCTTGATCCGTACGGAATCCTGGAAATCCCCGGCGAAACGCTCGCCGGGGATTATCAGTAACATCGGTGCGGCCCAACGCGCAGAGGACTATTCCCGTGGCATCATCTGCGTCACATGTTCCCGCAGTTTTTCAAAGCTGATCTGGCTGATCACGTGCTCAATACGACAGGCATCCTGCTGCGCGGTTTCGGAATCCACGCCCAGCTCGGTTAAAAATCTGGTCAGGAGCAGGTGGCGCTCGTAGACCTGTTCGGCCAGCGCGCGGCCCGCATCGGTCAGATGGATGCCGCCCGCATCGTCCACGGTGATGAGCAGCGCCTGGCGCAGGTTGGCCATCGCCACGCTGACACTGGGCTTGGAAAACTCAAAATAGTTGGCCACATCCACCGAACGGACAAAGCCGTGCTGCCTGGAGAGCACATAGATGGCCTCCAGATAATTCTCTTTGGACTCCTCAACACGCAAGCGCTTCGCCTCCCTACCTGAGGCATTATAGCACGCCCGAAGATGGTTTTCAATCGGTTTTCAGCGCCCGCGCCGCGTTCAGGATGGCCAGAAGCGCCACGCCCACATCCGCCGCCAGCGCCATCCACATGTTGGCAAGGCCCATGGCCCCCAGAACCAGCACCAGCGCCTTCACCGACAGCGCGAAGGCGATGTTCTGCTGCGCGATGCGGATGGTGCGACGCGCGATCCCGATCGCCTTGGGCAGCTTTTCCAGGCGGTCGTCCATCAAGACCACGTCGGCGGCTTCGATGGCGGCGTCGGAGCCCATCGCGCCCATCGCCAACCCCACGTCCGCCCGGGAGAGAACCGGCGCGTCGTTGATGCCGTCACCCACGAAGAGGAGCGTACCTTTTTTGGACTTCTCGGCCAGAAGCCGCTCCACCTTTTCGACCTTGCCCGCGGGCAGCAGGTTTCCGTAGGCCGCGTCGATGCCCAGTTCATCCCTGACCTCGTCGGCGGGGGCCTGCTGGTCGCCGGTCAGCATGGCGATGTGCTTCACGCCCAGCGCCCGCAGCGCTCGGACCGCCTCAGCCGCTCCGTCCTTGACCTTATCGGAGATCACGATGTGGCCCTCGTACACCCCGTCCACCGCCACATGGGCGATGGTGCCGTGCAGGTGGCAGTCCCGCCACGCGGCGCCCACCGATTCCATCAGCCGCCCGTTGCCCACGCAAACCTCCCGGCCGTCGATGGTGGCGCACACGCCCTGCCCCGCGATCTCCCGGGCGTCGGTCACGCGGGCGCGGTCATAGGCGTGCTTGACCGCGGCCTTCAGGGACGCGGCGATCGGGTGATCCGAGTACTGCTCGGCCAGCGCGGCCAGCTCCAGCAGCTTCTGCTCCGGCAATTGGTCCGGGTGCACCGCTGTCACCTCGAACACGCCTCTCGTCAGCGTGCCGGTCTTGTCAAAGACCACCGTCTCGGCCCGGGCCAGCGCCTCCACGTAGTTGCCGCCCTTGATCAGAATGCCCCGCCGGGACGCGCCGCCGATCCCGCCGAAGAAGCTCAGCGGCACCGACAATACCAGCGCGCAGGGGCAGGAAATGACCAGGAAGATCAGGGCCCGCTTCACCCACTCGGCGAAATTGTACCCGTCAAAGAGCGGCGGGACCAGCGCCAGCGCCAGCGCCGCGAACACCACCAGCGGCGTGTAGATCCGCGCAAACTTGGTGATGAACTGCTCGGCCTTCGCCTTTTTGTCGCCGGAGTCCTGAATGAGCTCCAGGATTCTGGCCACGGTCGATTCGCCATAGGGTTTTGACACCTTCACCCGGAGTACGCCCGACAGGTTGACGCAGCCGCTGAGCACATCGTCGCCGGGGGCGACCTCCCGGGGGAGTGATTCGCCCGTCAAGGCCGACGTGTTCAGGGTGGAAGCGCCCTCCAGCACCTCGCCGTCCAGCGGTACTTTTTCACCCGGTTTGACCAGGATGATGTCGCCCACCTGAACGCTCTCCGGACGCACGACCTGGATCTGCCCGTCCTTTTCCAGATTGGCGCTGTCCGGCCGGATGTCCATCAGCTGTTCGATGGAGGCGCGGGATCGCGTCACCGCGATGTCCTGGGCCAGCTCGCCCACCTGATAAAATACCATCACCGCCACGGCTTCCGGGTATTCGCCCAGCGCCAGCGCGCCCAGAGTGGCCACCACCATCAGGAAGTTTTCGTCGAACACCTCGCCGTGCATGATATTTTTAGCCGCGCGCCAGAGGACGTCCCACCCAGAAACGGCATAGGGGATGAGGAAAGCCAGGAATTTTAAGGGCCCCGTCAGCGGAAGAAGCCACGCGACAATCAGAAGCGCCACCGCGGCCAGAATGCGTCCCAGCATCATTTTGTGTTCACGTTCCATTTTGTTTCGCCCTTTCGCATGCTTTTTATGCCCCGCGGCGCGCCTGCCGCCATACCAATGCGAAATATTAGTGCATCCAAAGCGCCAAGGGATTTTCGATGCAGAACAAGGAGTCGGAGCCAGGCGACCCTTCGGGATACGCCTTCGGCGTGAAATGCAGCGCTACGCTAACGCGGAGAGCGACGAAGTTATGCGCGAAAAGACTCGGCGTGACGATGCTATAATGTTCCAAATTGGTATCAGCCCTCTTCCGCCACGTGCTCCATGCCCTGGTCCAGGATGGTGCGCACGTGATCGTCCGCGAGAGAGTAGAGCGCCGCCTTGCCCTCGCGCTTTGACCGGATCAGTTTGGCCTGCTTCAAAAGCCGAAGCTGGTGGGAGATGGCCGACTGGGTCATGTCCAACTGGGCCGCGATGTCGCACACGCACAGCGGGCTTCCGATCAGCGCGTACAGAATGCGCACCCGCGTCGAATCCCCGAACAATCGGAACAGGTCGGCCAGATCGTACAGCATTTCCTCATCCGGAGCCGCCCCGACGGGCGGATGGGGATGCTGGCCGTCGCAGCAGGAGACCGTCGTCTTCATCGCGCAAACATCCTTTCATATGAGCAATCGTTCATATATAATATACCTCCGGGCGCTCGCTCTGTCAACCCCCCGCCAAAGAATTTACACCGGTTGATTCGGCGCGCGGGCTGTGGTATCATGGAAAAAGCGGGCTCAGGATGCGCCCGGGAGGGAATATGCGGGTTCTGCACATCAATTCGTACTACCAGACGGGCGCGTTTTATAAAAACCTGTTCGACCGGCAGGCGGCGCTGGGGGATCAGATCGCCGTCTATACGCCCGCTCCCAAGGGCTTTGACCCCGCGGGGCGGGATTTTGGACCGTATACGACGGTGGACCTGAACCACCACCATCTGGACAGGCTGTCCTTTCATCTCAAACAGTATAAGATGCTGCGCGGCGCGCTGAACCATTATACGCCCGCCGATTACGATGTGATCCACGCCCATTCGCTTTTGACCAACGGCGGCATCGCGTATGCCCTCCACCGGCGGACGGGGGTACCCTACCTCGTCGCCGTGCGGGATACCGACGTCAACGTGCTTTTAAAGCGCATGCCCCACCTCCGGCCGCTGGCCCGGCGGATTCTGAAACATGCGTCGAAGGTGGTCTTCCTCTCCCAGAGTTACCGGGAGAAGGCGCTCCTCCCCTACCTTTCCGAAGCGCAGATGGCAAAGGTTCAGGAAAAATCCGCTGTCGTCCCCAACGGCGTGGACGCGCTGTGGCTGACCGATCAGCCCGCGCCCCGCGCCGAGGCAAACCCCGGAACGGCGCGGCTATTGTTCGTTGGACAGCTGGTGCCCCGTAAGAACCTGCCCGCGGCCATCCGCGCGGCGGAGGCGCTGGCCGCCCGGGGACGAAGCGTCCGCCTGACGGTGGTGGGCCAGCCACTGGACGAAGTCGTTGTGGCGGCCGCAAGGGCCTCGAAGCTTGTGGAGCTTCTTCCGCCACGGCCGATGGCGGAACTGATGCCGCTGTACCGCGCGGCGGACGCGTTTTTGCTGCCGTCGGGCCGCGAGACCTTCGGCCTGGTCTACGCGGAGGCGATCAGCCAGGGCCTGCCGGTCCTCTACACCCGGGGGCAGGGCTTTGACGGCCAATTCCCGGACGGCGAGGTGGGCTTTGCCATCGATCCCGGCGATCCGGAGGCCATCGCGGACAAAATCGAAGTGATCCTGAAGGATTCCCCGCGCTTCAGCGCCGCGGCGTTGCGGGGCAGCGCAAAGTTCGACTGGGACCGGATTACAAAAACCTATCAGGCGCTGTACGAGGAGGTCTCCCGGTGAAGCGGCTTACGGTAATCACCAAGGAATATCCCGCGCCGGGCGAGCCGGTGTACCCTTTTGTAGAGCAACTGGTGAACGCAATGGCAGATTTTTCCGTCCAAGTGACGGTGGTGCAGCCGGTCAACCCCCTGAGGCGGCTGGCAAAGGGCGGCAAGGTGCCGCCAACCCGGGAAATCAGGCCCACTGCCCAAGGCCATGCGGTGACCATCCTGCGCCCCCGATTCGTCTCCTTCGGCGGGCGGGATATCGGGCCCTTCAGGCCC
Organism: uncultured Clostridia bacterium; assembly: GCA_937934775.1. Classification (GTDB taxonomy): domain Bacteria; phylum Bacillota; class Clostridia; order Christensenellales; family Aristaeellaceae; genus JAEZHK01. Next base: position 1,782 of record CALGYL010000017.1, on the reverse strand, counting down.
GCGATGTGGACGCTCGCCGCCTACCGGTGCGCGGCGGAACGGGCCATCGACGCCCTTCCGGAGAAACCGGAGGCGCTCTACGGCCACTTCGTGTTCCCATCGGGCCTGTCGGCGGCGGAGATCGGGCAAAAGATGAACATTCCGTCTTTTCTGGCCTACGGCGAAAGCACGGTGAAGCTGTTCTCCGGCATCCCGAAAGCGGAAATCGTCCGGCGGCTCGCCCACCTCTCCGGCGTGGTGGCGGTCTCGGGCGAGAACGCGCGGGAAATCGTGGCGGACGGCTACTACCCCCGCGCGGAGCACGTCCAGGTGTTCCCCAACGCCGTGGACCCCGCGAGATTCCACCCGATGGACCGGGCGAAGGCCCGGGAGAAGCTGAACCTGCCACAGGACGCCTTCATCGTGTCCTTCGTGGGCGGCTTCATCGCGCGAAAGGGCGTCAAAGTCCTGTGCCGGGCGCTGGACGAGGCGGGCACGTCCTCGGTCTTCATCGGCCGGGGCGACGAAGCGCCGGACGCGAAGGGCATGCTGTTTGCGGGGGCGCTGGACCACGAAAAGATCCCCGAATACCTGGCGGCGTCGGACGTCTTCGCGCTGCCCACGCTGAACGAGGGCTGCTGCAACGCCATCGTGGAGGCGCTGGCGATGGGCCTGCCGGTGATCTCCTCCGACCTGCCCTTCAACGACGGCCTGCTGACGGCGGAGAATTCCCTGCGCATCGACCCGGCCGACGTAAAACAGGTGGCCGGAGCCATCGCCCGGCTGAGAGACGACCCGGCGCTCCGGGCGCGTCTGGCGAAGGGCGCGAAACAGACCGGCGCGGCGCTTGAGATTGGCGCGCGGGCGTCGGGCATCCTAAAATTCATGGAGGAACGGCTTTGAACCAATTCTGGAAAGGCGTCGTCATCCTGGCGGCGGTGGGCGCGGTGCTGGAGCTTGGGCTGATGACCGCGGTATTCCTCTCGGAGAAGACGCCCCGGCCGCTTGAAAAGCGGGACGCGATCATCGTGCTGGGCGCGCGCATCATGCCGGACGGCGAACTGTCCACCACGGTCCTGCACCGGGTAGAGACGGCGCTGAAGGCCTATCAGGACGGCTATGGGACGCTCCTCATCGTCTGCGGCGCGCAGGGGCGCGATGAGCCCCAGACCGAAGCCGGCGCGATGGCAGACTGGCTGACCGCGCACGGCGTGCCCAAGACGGCCCTCGAAGTGGAGGACCAGTCCACCGACACCATCGAAAACCTGAAAAATGCCCGGGCGGCAATGGATGCGCGGGGCATGAAGACCGCCATCATCGTCACAAGCGATTACCACATCACCCGCGCGCTGTGGCTGGCCGCGGATCAGGGGCTGGACGCCATCGGCGCGGCCGCGCCCGGAAACATCACCTGGAGCCAGCGCATCGAGGCCCGCTTCCGCGAGAGCCTGAGCTGGATCAACTACGCGCTGGGCGGGACGCTGAAAACGCTTGTATTCTGGCGATGAAATCCCCTACGGGTCTTTCATCGCGAAGGACGGGTTTTGAAAATTCGCTCTACGGATTTTCAAAACAGAAGAAGAACCTGCGCGGGCCTGAAATCCAGCCGGATTTCAGGCCCGCTGACGGAAGGAATTGTTCGGGCTGCCAGTGTGCGCACTGGCAGCCCGAACGCGTTCCCGGCGCGCTGGTCGCCGGGAACCTTATACCAATACGAAACATTATTTCTTCCAAAGCGGCGAGGGATTTTTCATCCTGCAAGGAGCGTAAAGCGCAGGAGCCGCCGCGCTATTTCAAGCGGAG
>CALGYL010000016.1 GCA_937934775.1 uncultured Clostridia bacterium | reverse complement strand
AGCTGCTCACCCGCGAGGCCGCGAAGGAACTTGAAGCGCTGCACGAGGCAATTGGGGGCGTACTATGACGGCGGAGGCGATGCTGGGCCGTGTCCGGCGCTACGGTGGGCCGCCCCTCAAGGTGATGGAGGTGTGCGGCACGCATACCGCCGCTATCGCCCGAGCGGGCCTTCGGACACTGCTGCCGGAGCGCATCCGCCTGGTGTCCGGGCCGGGCTGCCCGGTGTGCGTGACCGAGCCCGGCTTTATCGACGCACTGAACGAACTTTCCCTGAAACCGGGCTGCCGGGTGTTCGCATTTGGCGACATGCTGCGGGTGCCCGGCAGCCACACGAGCCTCCAGGGCGCCAAGGCGGCGGGCGGGCGTGTTTCGATGTTCATGGGGCCGAACGATGTCATCGACTACGCCTCCGCGCACCCGGAGGAGATCTGCGTGGTGGCGGCTGTCGGGTTTGAGACGACCGCGCCGGTATACGCGCTGCTGCTTCAGGAGGCGCAGAGGGCAGGCCTTCAAAACATTCGGCTGGTTTCCGCGATTAAAACGATGTTTGAGCCACTTCGGTTTCTCGCGGCGGCGGACAGGGGCATCGACGCTTTTCTATGCCCCGGCCATGTGGCGGTGCTGACCGGCAGCAAGGCCTTTGTGCCGCTGGCGGAGGAATTTCACAAACCCTTCGTGGTGGCGGGCTTTGAGCCGCAGGACATCCTGTTGGCGCTGTGCGGGATTCTGGATCAGCTGGAAGCGGGAAAACCTTGCGCGGCCAATCTGTATCCCCGCGCCGTTTCGCCGGAAGGGAACCGGTCCGCGATGGAAGCGGTGGCACACTATTTTGAACCGGCGGATGCCCGGTGGCGGGGGATCGGCGGGATTCCCGGCTCCGGCCTTGTGCTGCGGCGGGAATACGCGCGGTTTGACGCCTGGACCGGGTCACTTCCGCACGGCACGGAAAGCCCGGCCTGCCGCTGCGGCGACGTGATGCTGGGGCGCATCGTGCCGCCCGAATGCCCGCTGTTTCGGCGCGGCTGCGATCCGGCCCATCCGGTGGGCGCGTGCATGGTGTCGGCGGAGGGCTCCTGCGGAATCTGGGCGAGGGAGGTGGGCGCTTGAAGATTGATTTGTCCCATGGCGGTGGCGGGGTGCAGACGAACGAACTGATCCGGACGGTGTTCGCAAAGCATCTGTCCAACCCCTATCTCGACCCGATGGGTGACGCGGCGGTGCTCGAGCTGCCGGGAACGCGCATTGCCATAACCACCGACGCCTTCGTGGTAAAGCCGCTGTTCTTTCCCGGCGGAGACATCGGCAGGCTCGCGGTCTGCGGGACCGTCAACGACCTTCTGATGACGGGCGCGACGCCCCTGTACTTGACGGCGTCGTTTGCCATTGAGGAGGGCATGGAGGTGAGCGATTTGGACCGGATCGCCCGCTCCATGCGCGAAGCGGCGGATGAGTCGGGCGTCTCCATCGTCGCGGGGGATACCAAGGTGGTGGAGGGTAGCGGCGGTTTGATTATCACCACCGCGGGCGTGGGCGCGATTCTGGGCGAGGCGGTGTCGATTGCAGGCGCAAGGCCCGGCGACGCGCTTCTCCTGTCCGGCGATTTGGGCGACCACCACGCCTGCATTCTGTCCAGCCGCATGGGCATTGAAAACGGCATTGTCAGTGACGATGCGCCGCTTACCGAAATGGTGAGCACGCTGCGGACGGCGGGCATCCCGCTGCATGCGCTGCGGGATGTGACGCGGGGCGGCCTCGCCACCATCCTGAATGAGATCGCGGGCGCGTCCGGGTGCCTGATCGAAGTGGAACAGAAGCGCCTGCCCGTGGGCCGCGAAGTGCGCGGGCTGTGCGCCATTCTGGGGCTTGATCCGCTGTACATGGGCAACGAGGGCAAGCTGGCCGCCGTCGTGCCGGAGGAACGCGCGGAAGAGGCGCTTGCGATTCTCCGGAAATGCCGCTACGGTGAGCGTGCGGCGCGGATCGGCTGCGTGAAGGCGGGAAAGGGCGTAACGCTTGTAACCGAGTTGGGCGGGCGACGCGTCCTGCCGCCGCTCTCTGGCGAAGGGCTGCCCAGAATCTGCTGAAAATCCAGACTAAAAATGCGTGGAACCGCTTGACATCGCGCGCGGCCTGTGCCACCATTAATGTGGCAGCGGACAAAACACATCGGAGGGATTCCCGTCCGGCCGGCGCTTGCGCCGTCTGGAAAAGAGAGATAGAGCGGTTGCGGCTTGAAAGCGCCTTGTGAAAGGCTCTTTTGCCGCGCCTATCTGCCTTTCGCGGGATCTCTCATTTTGTCCGCTGCCATTTTTATCTTGGAAAGGAGATGCAGGGATGATGCTTAAAGATATTCTGGACGCCGCTCAAAGGCCGGAGCCGTATGAGCCGGGCGAGGAACTTTGGAACGATCCGCACATCTCTAAGGGCATGCTGGAGGCGCACCTCTCGCCGGATACCGACGCCGCAAGCTACCGCCCGGAGAAAATCGACGCGATTTGCGATACCCTGATGCGCACGATGCGCTTGCGGCCGGGCGACAGGGTCGTGGACCTTGGCTGCGGGCCGGGGCTCTACTGCGCGAAGCTGGCTGGACGCGGGCTAAACATGACCGGGATCGACCGTTCGGAGAATTCGATCCGCTACGCGCGGGAATGCGGCGCCGTGGGAAATGCGGAGTATCTTCTGGGGAGCTATCTGGAACCCTTCGGCGAAGGCCGGTACGACGCGGCGCTGATGATTTATCAGGACTACGGCGTACTCAGCCCTGAAAACAGGCGGCTCCTGCTTGGGAACATTCGGAGGGCCTTGAGGCCGGGCGGATGGTTCGCGTTCGACGTATCCGGCATGGACGCATACCGAAAGAGGCAGGAGGCTTCTTCGCCCAAATGGTTCACCGCGGATTCCGGGTTCTGGCGGCCGCACAGGCATCTTGTGCTGGAGGATACGCTCTTTTTTTCGGAGATTTCCGCGCTCTGTGACCGGTATTTCGTACTGGACGAGGAAAGCCTGAAGCGCTATCGCGTCTGGCAGACGTTCTTTTCGCCGGAATCCATCCACGCCGAGCTTACGGAGAACGGCTTCCGCGTAGAGGTGACCCTTGGAAGCCTGTGTGGCGACGCGTGGGATGAAACCTCGCCAGAACTGGGCGTGATCTGCAGGGCATTATGATCAAATGAAAACAATCGGCCTGCCGCATCAAACGGCAGGCCGATTCAGGCCATCAACAAAGCCTGGTTCTTCTTCATTCGCTTCCGGCGACCAGTGCGCCGGAAGCGTGTTTCTGCCAACAGTAGCGCACACTGGTGGTAGAAACAGCACCATAAGTCAGTGCGCCGCCCGGAAATCCGTGAGGATTTTAGGCGCACGAAGCGCTTCTTCCATCGCATCTAAAAACCATACGGGTTCTTGATGCTCACAATCGGCCTGCCGCATCAAACGGCAGGCCGATTGTGGATTGATAATCGTTACCTTTTCCAGCACGTCCCGAATGCGCAGCGCAGCGCGTTGCACAGTTCGTCCACGGCGGAGACGACGCCCGGGGTCATGGGACCGTCAAAATCCATGCTTTCATACTGGATGCCCAGCAGGGCTGATTTTGCGCCGGTGTCGCCCGTCAGGTAATTGATCAGAACCTTCAGCGGCAGCATGTGGGAGAGGAAGGTGGGGCCGCCCACGGATTGGGACGGGATCTCCACGATCTCGCCCGGTTCCAGGCCAACGTCGGCCGCGTCAATCACCAGCATATGCGTGGGCCGGAAGGCGCGAATCTTGCCGCTGTAATTCTCCGGCGCGGTTTCGCCTGGGCAGAACAACAGGCAGGGCGAGGATTCCGGCGGGAACTCCTCCATCAGGCGCTCTACCACGCACATGCCCGCGGCGTCGTCCGCCCGGAGTGTCGACCCAACGCCCACCACTGCCAGCCGCTCAACGCCGCTCAGCCAATCCGTCAAAAACGCATGGACATCCACGGCTTAGATCTCCACCGTCAGGGAAGCCTTGTCGGCGCTGGCCAGTTCGAAGTTTTGGGTGTTCTCCAGCGCGTCTTTTCTGCAGGTGTCCACGCACTGCCCGCAGTAGAGGCATTTGTCCAAGTGGACGATGGCCTTGAACTGCTTGTCCGCCACCTTTTCGATGGTGATGGCGTTGGCAGGGCACACGTGCATGCAGAGCTTGCAGCCGACGCACTTGTCGGCATGAAACTTCAGCGCGCCCCGGAACCTGTCCGCCACCTGCGCATGCACCGCCGGGTACAGCACGGTGTCGGACTTCTTTGTCATCATATTGAGAAGAAAGGGGACCATTTTGCCCGCCGTTTTCATTTAGAGCAGCGCTCCTTTGACAATCATGTCGATCAGGATCTGGACGAGGGCGACCGGGGCCAGCACCTTCCAGCAGAAGTCGATCATCTGGTCCATTCGGAAGCGGGCGAGCGCTGCGCGCATGACCGACAGAAGGAACACCACGACGAACACCTTGACCAGGAACAGAAGGAAGCCGACGATCGCGTTTCCGCCGATGAACAGCGGGAAGAAGATGGCGGCGATCAGCGCGGCGACCACGACCAGTTCCGTGTTCAGCGTCATCTTGAACATGGCCAGAAGACGCCCGCTGTACTCGGTGAACGTGCCGCCGACGATCTCGGTTTCGGCGTCGGGGATGTCAAAGGGCGCACGCTCCAGTTTGCCCTGCGCGGTAACGAGCGACACCAGAAGCGCCGGAATGTTGACCAGAAGCAGCGCCGGATGTTGATGGTAGAACAGCGAAATGCCGCTGATCGACCAGCTGCCGGCCAGCAGCGCCGGGCCCAGAAGCGCCATGTACAGCGGCACCTCATAGGCGAACAGCTGCGTCATCGCGCGGATGGCGCCCAATTCCGCAAACAGCGAGGAGGAGAACCAGCCTGCAAGAAAGAACGTGATCGCCGGGATGGTCAGGAAGTACATGACCACGATCAGGTCGCTGTCAAAGGGCTGCAGCGAGGTATTGCTCCAGATCGGAATGTACAGGAACGCCGCGCAAGTGGCCGCGAACGCGAAAACCGGGATCGCGCTGAACACCCGGGGATCCGCGTCGCAGGGCATGATGGTTTCCTTGGACAGGAGCTTCACAAGGTCCGCCAGCGGCTGATACCAGGGCGGACCTTCGCGGTTCTGCAGCTTTGCGTACACCTTGCGGTCGACGAACTCAAACACCAAAGACAGTACGCCGAGGAACAGAAACCCCGGAAAGATGATGATATGAAACAGGGCTAGCCACACGCCGATCAATCTCCCCTCAGCTTCATGCTGGTGGCGGTCAGGTCAACGCCCTGCTTCGCATACCACGCAACGCTGTATTTCCGAAGTCCTTCCCAGTCAAACCGCTTTTCCTCGCCGGAGGACGCGTCGGTCACGCGCACCATTCGGTCGGTGCAGGAAAAGCAGGGGTCGATGGCTGCGATCACGATCGGCACGTCCGCGAGGTATCCGCCCTCGATCATGTGGGTGATGGCGGCCAGGTTGGCCAGCGTGGGGGCGCGGACCTTCACGCGGTCGGGCTTGTCAGAGCCGTTGGAGCGCGTATAGTGGATGTCCTCGCCGCGGGGCGCCTCATACCGCATGATGGATTCACCCGCCGGAATGCGGGGGACGACCTTCACGGCAATGGGGCCTTCCGGCATTTGCTGGATGATCTGACGGATCATCTTGTAGCTCTCCATCAGCTCCAGAACCCGGACAACCGTGCGGCCGAAGACGTCCGCGTGGTCGTCGGTGACGACTTTGAAGTCCAACTCGGGGTAGATGCCGTTGGGATCGTCCCTGCGCACGTCCCGTGCGACGCCGGAGGCGCGCAGGACCGGGCCGGTGGCACCCAGGCGCAATCCGTCTTCCTTGGACAGTTTGCCGACGCCCGCGAGACGCTGCGCCACGGTTTCTTCGCCCAGAACCGCCTTTTGATAATATTCTGTGCGGGTCTGCAGCGCGTCCACGGCTTCCAGAACCTTCTGGGCCTGCTCGGGCGAAATGTCCCGGCGTACGCCGCCGATGGCGTTCATGCCGTAGTTGATGCGGTTGCCGGTCAGCATCTCCAGAATGTCCATGACGATTTCACGGTCGCGCCAGGCGTACATGAACAGCGACATGAAGCCGATTTCGTGGCCCGCGATGCCCAGCCAGAGAAGATGGCTGTGAATGCGCTCCAGCTCGCCCACAAGCGCGCGCAGGTACTGCGCGCGGCGGGGAACCTCCGCGCCCGCCAGCGCCTCCACCGTCTGCACGTAGCAGGTGGAGTGGGAGTGGGAGCAGATGCCGCAGATGCGTTCCAGCAGGTAGATGTTCTGCGTGTATGTGCGGCTCTCCGCCGCTTTTTCCATGCCGCGGTGGTTGTAGCCCAGCGCGACCGCCGCGGCGGCGACCCGTTCGCCGTCCAGCAGCAGGTTAAAACTCTCGGGCTCTTCCAACGCCGGATGCTGGGGGCCCAGAGGGATCATGATCCTGTTGTCTTTCTCCACGTCTACACCCCCTTATTGGGTTGTGCCAGTCCGGGCTTTGCGTCCTGCGCCAAGACTGGTCTGGATTCCTGCGCGATGCTGGGCTTCCAGTCCTTGCGCTGAGGATACTGCCCCTTGGGCCAGTTGTCGGGCAGCGGATACTGCCTGCCCGGAGTCAGGCCTTCCACCGTGATGCCCAGAAGCCCTTCCAGCTCCCGCTCATAGAAGGTGGCGCCGTTGTACACCGGAAGTACCGTCTGGATGACCACCGGGTCCTCCCGCTTGGTCTTGTATTTAAGCGTCATCAAGATGCCACCGGGCTCGGCGATGTGGTAGAGGAACTCAAAGCCGTCGCCCGCGTCCAGCCCCGTGATGGTGCACAGGTGGTCAAAGTCCAGCTCATTTTTGAGGAATCTCAGCGCGTCCATGAAGATCTCCTCAGAGACGCCCAGATAGATTCTGTGGACCTTTACGACCGCCTGGCTGGCGTCTATGCCAAAACGCTCGTTCAGGCGGCTGAGAACGCCGTTTTCTCTGTCAAAATTCGCTTCCATTCGCCCGCCTCCTATGCCTTATCGGCTTCCTGGGGTTCTTTGGGCTCCATGACGGCTGTCTGCGGCTCCTTGATTTTTTTGGGCTTGCCTTCTTTGCCTTCCAGCGTCCCGAGGAGCTTCACGACGCCGTCAATGATGGCTTCGGGCTTGGCGGGGCAGCCGGGCACGTACATGTTCACCGGGATGGCGGTATCAATGCCGCCCTCCACGCAGTAGCAGCCGTCAAACACGCCCGCGGAGCAGGCGCAGGTGCCCACTGCGATGACGAATTTGGGCTCGGGCATCTGTTCATAAATGGTCACCAGCCGCTCCCGCTGTTGCAGCGTGACCGGGCCGGAGCAGACCAGCACGTCCGCGTGCCGGGGCGAGCCTTTGAGCAGTACACCGAAGCGCTCCACGTCGTATCGGGGCGTCAGGGCCGCCAGGACCTCGATGTCGCAGGCATTGCACGCGCCCGAGTTGAAGTGGATGATCCAGGGCGATTTCAGCCGGGCCCAGGTAATCAACCGGTCGATTGTCTTCATCATTTTACCTCCGCAGCAGCATGTACAGCGACAGCACCGTCACGCCCAGATATACCCCAGACGTGACCGTGAGGCCCGCAGGATCGGTGGCCACCACCAGTGCAACCACGTGCATGATGGTGAAGAAAAAGGCGAACTTGAAGAACTGGGTATAGTCCGGCCGGCCTTGGTTTTCTTCCATGCTCTCGCCGCAGGCATAGGGCTGCGTCTTGGCGACCGTGTCCGCGCCGCGGGCGGCCAGCTTCTTGGAGAACAGCGAGATCCCAAAGGACAACAGGAGTAGTAGAATAAACGCTACCGGCGGCGACATGAAAAAGCTTTCCATCGGATGCCTCCATCCATTCGTCAGATTGCACAGCGCATGCTAGCCCTTGAGGTTGTTGAGTTGGTCGGTCATCAGGGAACCATTGTTCTTGAAGGCGCCGAACAGGAGACCGGTTGCGATGACCAGCAGCATGACCTCGATAACGATGATCGTGATCACAAACGACTGGGCCATGCCCATGTTGCCGGTTTCGTAGCCCGCGCCGATCATCACCAGCGTGACCGCCTTTGTAAGGATCTCCACGGACAATAGGATGCGCATCAGGTTCCGGGTGACGATGATGCCATATAGACCGATCGCGATCAGAAGCGCCGCGCCGATGAGAAACAGAGTAAAGAGAAGACTCACGGCTTGTCACCCTCCTTGAAGAAGATCAAAATGCCAATTGCGCCGGCCAGCACGATCACGATCTGGCCCAGCAGGTCCGCCTGGCGCTGGCCCCAGAACACGGTGGCCTCGGCGGTCGTGGTGACGGCCGGGAGGTTCGTCTGGATCATTTCCCCAAGGTGGGGGAGCATCAGCGCGGCGCCCGCGCAGAGTATCGCAATCACGATCACAGGCAGCAGCCGGAAGCGCTTGCGGTGATCTTCCTTGTGCTGCGCCACCTGTTCTTTGGTGCGCAGTTTGGTCATGCTGATGGTGCTGATGAAGACCACCGTAATCAGCCCCGCGCAGACGGACAGTTCAAACACCGCGGCCAGCGGCGCCTTGAGGAGAAACAGGATGATCGTCAGAATCGCGCTGAGCACGGCCAGTGCGATCGCGCCCTTCAGTAGGTCGCGAATCATGACAACCACCAGCGCGGAGATTACCAGCCCCGCCAGCAGCAGGATCATTATCGTCAGGTTCAATTCTCTACACCTTCCATCGCTATGCTAGTCCGTCAGAGAATGCCTCTGCTGTGCAGGTAGATGAGCAGCACCGGGAACAGGAGACCCGCGATCACGTTGATGGCGGAGAGCAGCACCTCGACAAACTTCAGGCTGCCGCCGCATTCGGTAACACCCTCCATCGCCGGAGCGGTCTTTCCGAAGAACACCTTCTTCTGAAGGATAAGAAAATACCCCAGCGTCAGCACGCTCAAACACAGCGCCGTGATCGCAAGGCCCGGCGACTTCTGCCACACCGCCATCACGATGATCAGCTTGCTCCAGAAGCCGGACAGCGGCGGGATGCCCGCCATCGACATGAGCCCCAGGATGGAGCTGACGCTCGTTACCGGCATCTTTGCGCCCAGGCCGCCCATTTGATCCATGTCGCGGGTACCGGTCTGGTGATAGACCGCCGCGGCATCGGTGAACAGGAGGGACTTGAATGTCGCGTGGTTGAAAAAGTGCATCAGCGCGCCCACAAAGCCCAGAACCGAGCCCGTGGATACGCCCAGAATGATGTAGCCGATCTGGCTGACGGAGGAGAAGGCCAGCATGCGCTTGATGTCGCTTTGGCCGATGGCGCCCAACGCGCCCACCAGAATCGACACGATCGCCAGGATCGCAAGCGCGGTGCCCACCTTGGGATCGTTCAGGAACACGTCCCGGTAGACGCGCATCAGTGCATACACGCCGGAAACCTTGATGACCACGCCCGCCAGCACCACAGACACCGGCGACGGCGCGGAGGAGTGGGCGTCCGGCACCCAGGTGTGGAAGGGAACCACGCCCGACTTGATCGAAAGCGCGATTACGAACAGCAGGATCGCCGCGTTCAAAAGCACCGGGTATGCGCCGTTCAGCGAGGCCACGTAGGCCGCGACGCCCTGGTAGGAGGTTGTGCCAGACAGCATGAACAGGAACGCGATGGAAAGCAGCATCATGGTGGTGGCCAGCGCGCTCATCAGGTAGTACTTGAACGCGCCTTCCAATTCGTCCCGCTTCTTGTCGATGGCGATCAGGAGGAACGAGGAGGCGCCCGTCACCTCAATGAACACGTACAAACTGAACAGGTCCGTGACCATGACCACGCCGTTCATGCCCATCAGCAGGAGCAGCAGCGCGCTGCCGAAGCTGAAGCGGCTTTCATGGATCGTGTCCGAGGCTACCATTGATGTGACGAAGACGATTAAGCCAATGATCGTCAATACGATGGCGGCAAAAGGGTCCACTGAGAAGGTTCCGAAGAAGGCGGATACCACGGGGGCGTTCGTCTGGATATTTACAACCAGATCCCAGACGCCAAGCCCGACCTGAACCAGCGCGACCGCCATCGCCGCCCACAAGGACGACCTGCGGTTTTTCCAATTCAGCGCGTTCAGGATCGCCACGGCAGCCAGCGGGATCCCAATAAACAGAAATGGCACGAGCTTTTTCCTCCTTACACTGGGGTCAACCGATCAGGACAGCGCGAAAATCGCGATCACAACAACCGCGCCCAGAAGTACCCAGAGCACATATCGGGACTGGCTGCCATTGTGCGCCCGCTTGACCAGCGAGGATAAGAACCCCACAAACCAAACGACCCCAACGTCGTAAAACCAGCTGATCGCGTCGTTGACCTTGAGGGAGATCCCGGCGTACCCCCTGATGAAGGCTCCGAAAGCGGGGTAGGGATCGCAGAGGGTCCTGTCCAGCCAGGCCTGCGCGCCACCCAGATCAAACGCGGGCTCCGCCGCCTTGGCGGAATCGTCTCGCGCTGCGCGGATCAGGCGCGTGACACCGGAGACCGCGAAGATCGCGCCAATCAGTGAAACCACCGCCAGAATCAAGCTCAGCCAGCTTTCATGCAGCGCGATGCGGAACAGCGCGCCGGTGAAAACCACGGCCACGGCCGCGCCCGCCGCCACGTAGTAGAGAAAGGAGGCCGCGGAGGAGGACTTGCCCGCCTTGCCCTTTTCCATCGCGCCGGCGGCCAGGTACAGGCTGCTGCCCGCCGCGGCGGCGATGACGGCCGCGTCGACAAACACACCGCCCGCCACGCTGGTAGCGCCCAGAACCAGTGCGCCGGCCTGCGCCACATTGAGCGCGACGGCCAGCTTTTTAAAGCTCCCGGCGCTCATGGCCAGCATGCCCGAGAGCACCACGTAACCGGCCGCTGCGATCATAACCAGCAGCATCGCGCCGGAGGTGGCGGTCGTGTCAAACATGCCGGGGAATTTTGAGAACAGGTTCGTGCCCATGAGCAGGTTCAGCCCGCCGGGGATCAGACCCATGAAGGGGGAGGGGGCGTCCTCCGACGCCTTGTAGAGCCAGCCGTGGAAGGGAATCGCGCCCAGTTTGCCCAGCGCGCCCACCGACATCAGCAGGAAGCCCGCCGTACCCAGTGTGGTCATCGGCACGTGCATCTGGTCGATCGTCATGCTCTCGGCCGCAAGGCTGGCAAAGCCGATGCCCAGGATCATCAGAAGGTCGGAAAAACCCGCCGTGAACACGGCACGGACCGAGGTCTTCCAGGCGTTTTTACCGCCCGCCTTGATCATGCCGAATACCGGCGCCCACATGGCCTGCCAGAAGAACAGCATCGCCACCAGGTTGTTGGACATCAGCGCGCCGGAGGCCATCGCAAGCGCGAACAGGGTGCTTGCGTGGAATGTCTTTTCGTCCGCCGAAACCGCCTTGGCGACGAGGCTGTAGCCCGCCACCAGAAACGTCAGAACCGCCGCGGCTACGACCAGCGCGTAATTCTGCGCCGTCAGCTTCAGGGAGAAGTCCATGCCCCAGCCCGCCCAGGCCCGGGTGAACTCCAGAGACTGACCACGAAGGCACAGTACCTGCACAAGCGCGACCGCGGAACCCGCCGCGGCGATTGCGCCCGAGGCCTTCCATTTTTGGGGTGCGGCCAGAATCAGCAGGCCGAAAATCGCCGGCAACACCACGAGCAGAAGGGGAAAATTGGAATTGATGGTTTCGCTCATTTGATGATCACCGCCATTTGCTGAACAATTGCCTGGATCAGGGTCGCCGGGTAATAGATCAGAAGGCCGCTGACGATGGACAGTGCGGCCAGCAGCGCCACCGAGAACGTCATCGTGTCCTTGCCCTCATGGGCGGGATGTTCCGCATGCGATTCACCCAGGAACACCCGGTAGAACGCCCGGAGCAGGTACAGAACCGTCATCACCGCGCCGATGATGAACACCGCGGCCACCCAGGGGTGTCCGGCCTCGATCGCGCCGTGAATGACCATGTCCTTGCTGAAGAAGCCGCCAAACGGGGGCACACCCATGACCGAGAACGCGCACAAGAAGAAGGAACCCGCCGTCCACGGCAGGGTCTTGGCCAGGCCGCCCATTTTCCGGATGTCCTTCGTATGCAGGCTGTGCTCTATGATGCCCGCGCACAGGAACAGGCCCGCCTTGGAGATGGCGTGCATCAGAATGTACATCAGCCCGCCCGCCAGCGCGGCCTCGCCGCCGATGGAGAGGCCCAGGAAGATGAAACCGATCTGGCTGACGGTGGAATAGGCGACGATGCGCTTGATATCGTTCTCCGAGATGGCCGCGCCCGCGGACAGAAGCGCGCTGACCGCCGCGATTACCGGCACCGCGGTGTTCCAGAAGGCGTCGATTTGGAACGTGACGGCGAAGAGTCGGGCGTACACATACACGCCGATCTTCACCAGCACCGCCGCGTGCAGAAGCGCGGTGGCCGGAGTGGGGGCGACGCCCGCGTCCGCAAGCCACGAGTGCAGCGGCAGCGTGGCCGACTTCGAAAGGATGCCGAAGAGGATCAGGGCGACGGCGGCGTTGGAGATTTCCTTGCCGCGCAGTTGAAGAAGGTCCATCGTCCCATGCTGGAAATAGATCATCAAAAAGCCCGCAAGCATGATCAGCGCGCCCGCACCGGTAATCAAAAACGCCTTGTTGGCGCGGCGCACGTATTCCTTCTCGCGGAAGAAGCCGATCAGCCGCCAGCAGGCCAGCGCCGAAAGCTCCCAGAAGCCGTAGAGAAAGATCAGGTTGGTGGTCAGCGTGATGCCCATCATCGCGCCCAGGAACATGACGACGTAGAAGTAGTATTCGTTCTGGTTTTCATAATGGCCCAGATACCCGAACGAATATAGCACAATGATCAGCCCCAGAAACGAGGAGATCAGCGCCATGAAGACCGCCAAGCCATCGGCGTAAAAACCGAAGCTCAGCCCTAGCGGCAGCAGAACGTCAAAGGTGTAAGGCGTGTCCGATAATGCTTTGGGCAGCATGGAGATTAAAAGGCCGAAAGGAATGGCGACGAAAACGAACGCCATCGCGTTTCGAACCTTTGCCGATATCCGTCCGATCAGCGGTAGGATACATGCACCTACCAATGGGACGAATACGACAAGCAACAATAGGGCGGGACCTGTCATTCTACTACCCCCTGCGCCTTCATGGCGGCATACGTATGGAGCCACCGGGTGTCCTGGTCTTTAAAGCGCAGGCTACATAATTACAGCGGCCCTAAAAACCACAGGTCATTATATAGCCTGCAAAAGAGTTCGTCAATGGTGATATCGAATTTTATCTACCATATATATAGCGGCGCACATGGCGTTTTTCCCTGCGTATCGCCGCGCTTGACAGGCGGATTTATACCCGGATCGCGTCCATTTGAAGCGCGATTTCTGTCGGCGGAAGGCCGACCGCGGTCCGCGCCGGACGCGGAAAGAAGACACGGCGCGAATCTTGTGTCATGCGCAGGCATCAATGGGTATTCAATGATCGATTGATTTTTTGTCACAATTCAGGCATTCGAGCCACGGCGGCGGGCGAGCTTTTGCAGCCTGTCGAGAAAGTGAATTATTTCTACTTTTTGTCCGTCAAAAATGCGTCGCAAATTCATAAAGAATTTGCTTTTCCTACTTTATTTTTCGACCCTGAATATGCTATAATTACGATGGCTGATTTTGAGACATAAGGAGCGGTAGTCATGACGAAAAACAAGAAACTTTTGCAGTGGATTGACGAAGTCAAAGATATGTGCCAGCCGGATGACATATATTGGTGCGATGGTTCCGAAGAGGAATATCAGCGCCTGCTCAAGGGTATGGTGGATAGTGGTATGGCCATTCCGCTGAACCCGGAGAAGCGCCCCGGTTGCTATCTGTTCCGCAGCGATCCTTCCGATGTCGCGCGCGTTGAGAATCGTACTTTTATCGCTTCCAAGAAGCAGGAAGACGCCGGCATCACCAACAACTGGGTTGATCCGGACGAACTCAAAAAAACGATGACCGGGCTGTACACTGGCTGCATGAAAGGTCGCACCATGTACATTATCCCGTTCTCCATGGGCCCGATCGGCTCGCCCATCTCGAAAATCGGCGTCGAGATCACCGACAGCCCCTATGTCGTGGCCAACATGCGCATCATGACCCGTATTGGCACCCATGTTCTGGATGTGCTGGGCGAGGGCGAATTTGTACCCTGCCTGCACTCTGTCGGCGCTCCGTTGGCGCCCGGTGAGAAGGATTCCAGCTGGCCCTGCGCCCCGATCGAGCAGAAGTACATCAGCCATTTCCCCGAGGACCGGACGATCTGGTCCTACGGCTCCGGCTACGGCGGAAACGCGCTGCTGGGCAAGAAGTGCTTTGCGCTGCGCATCGCGTCCGTCCAGGCCCGCGACGAAGGCTGGATGGCCGAGCACATGCTGGTTCTGCGCCTGACGGACCCGAAGGGCAACGTCAAGTACATTACCGGCGCGTTCCCCAGCGCCTGCGGCAAGACCAACCTGGCCATGCTGATCCCCACCATCCCCGGCTGGAAGGTTGAGACTGTGGGCGACGACATCGCCTGGATGAAGTTCGGCAAGGACGGCCGCCTCTACGCCATCAACCCCGAAGCGGGCTTCTTCGGCGTGGCGCCGGGCACCTCCGAGCAGTCCAACCCCAACGCGATGCACACCATCACCAA
>CALGYL010000015.1 GCA_937934775.1 uncultured Clostridia bacterium | reverse complement strand
CCGCCCCCGCGCCCGTCGCGAGCCAGACCGTCCCCCCCGCCCCCACGCCCGGCGCGAGCCAGAGCGCCACCCCCGCCCCCACACCCGGCGCAAGCCGGAGCGTCGGCCCGTCGCGTACGCCTGACGCAAGCCAGATCGTCACCCCCGCGCCGGCGCCCGGAAACGGCATCGACCGGGACAGAAAGCCCGGCAACGCCGCCGGCAGTCTGGATGCCCGCGACTCCGGGCAGGCCGGGTCTATGAAAACCCCCGCCCCGGCCCGCGACCCGGCTTCGACCGGAACCACGAGCGGCGATCCCGTCGACCGCCCAGTCTCCGACGATCCCGACGTCACCAGTTCCGCCCAGATCCGCCTCACAGGTTCGGACGAGTTGATCCACAACGTCAAGCTGGCCTGCAGCGGCATCTACGGCATGGTCTTGCGCCGCGGCGAAACCTTCTCGTTCAACTCGCTGGTCGGCCCGAACACCCAGGATGCCGGTTACCAGGAGGCGTTCGACGGACGCGGCGAGTCGATCACCGGAGGCGGCGTTTCGATCGTCGCCAGCGCGCTGTGGCTGGCAGTCAAGGACATGGACGGCGTCACCGTCACCAAAAAATCCACCTACGGCAAGGCGTATAGCCAGTCCTATGTGGCGAGCGCCGCCGACGCGATCCGGACCGACTACGAGGGCGGCGCCGACTTCCGCTTCCGTTACAAAGGGCGCGGCTCGATCACCGTCTACACCTACGTCGAGGACGGCTGGCTGATATGCGAGGTCCGGCGAAACAACAGCTGACCTCCCGGCGACAGCCGAGTTTCACCCTCCGGCGATTGCGGAGATCCCCAAAGCGCTGGAACATTTTTGTACGTCTTTCGTCTTAATTGCGTGACTGACAGAGCGGATCGGCCAAGATCGTAAGGGGGATGTCAACCATGAAAAAAATGTTGGCACTGTGTACGGCGCTCATACTCCTGACGGGCATGCTGATCGCGCCGGCAGCGATGGCGGACACCGATGTTTCCGCCAGCACTCCGCTGGACAGTGCGTCCAGCGCGCAGCTGAGCAACATCCAACTGGCGGTGGACGCACTGGACGGCGCATACGTGGCGGAAGGCGATACCTTCTCGTTTAACGACATCGTGGGTGACCGCACGTCGGACCGCGGGTATAAAATGGCGATAAACGGCCGCGGCGTGAAGGCGATGGGCGGCGGCGTGGCGCAGGTGGCCTCGACGCTGTACCTGGCCCTCAAGCAGCTGGACGGCATTGACTACGTCGAAAAAAAGACCTACGGCAGCAAGTTTACCCAGGACTACGTGTTTTCGGGCGACGACGCCATCATCACCGACTCAAGCGAAGGAATCGACTTCGTCTTTGAGAACAACTACGGCGATTTCTACATCAACATCTGGACCACCGATTCCACCGTCGAGTGTACGCTGTCCTCCTATGACGACCCCGGCTACGGCGACAGCGTCGGCTCCTCGTCGATCACGCTGGACGGCACCGACGATATGATCCACAACATCGAGCTGGCCGCGGGCTCCGTATACGATACCACCCTGCAGAGCGGCGACACCTTCTCCTTCAACGACACCGTCGGCCCCCGCACCGCGGACTATGGCTATAAAACCGCCGTCAATGGCCGGGGCGTGAAGGTGGTGGGCGGCGGCGTGGCGCAGGTAGCCAGCGCCATCTGGCTCGCGATCAAGGATCTGGACACGGTGACCGTGACCGAAAAATCCACCTACGGCAGCAAGTACAACCAATCGTATGTGGACGACCCGGACGACGCCATCCTGACAGACTACACCGCGGGCACAGACTTCAGCTTCACCTATGGCGGAGATGGCGAGCTTTCGATCTACACTGAGGTGTCCGGCGATACCCTGACCTGCGAAATCTACGAGAATTAGGGGAAACCGATGTTCACAGCAACCGATTGGCAAGACTATCAGGTGTTGGACGCCGGATACGGCGAAAAATTGGAAAGCTGGGGCGGCATCACACTGTGCCGCCCCGATCCGCAGGCGATTTGGCCGCGCCAGCAGGAGGAACTGTGGGCAGGCGCCGACGCGCACTACCACCGCGCCTCGGGCGGCGGCGGCGCGTGGGAATTTCATAAAAAGCTGCCGGAACGATGGACGATCGGTTATGGCAGCCTTCGCTTTTACGTTCGCCCCACCGGGTTCAAGCACACCGGGCTGTTCCCGGAGCAGGCGGTCAACTGGGACTGGATGGCCGGGCTGATTCGGGCGGCAAACCGTCCCGTCAAGGTGCTGAACCTGTTCGGCTACACCGGCGGCGCAACGATGGCCTGCTGCCAGGCGGGCGCGCACGTCACCCACGTGGACGCCGCCAAGGGCATGGTGCAGTGGGCGGGCGAGAACCGGTTATTGTCCGGCATCGACGAAACGAAAACCCGCTGGATTATCGACGACGCGCTGAAGTTCGTCGAGCGGGAGGCGCGGCGCGGGAACACCTACGAGGGCATCCTGATGGATCCCCCCTCCTACGGACGCGGCCCGGGCGGCGAGGTATGGAAGCTGGAGGACGAACTGTACAAGCTGGTTTCCTCCAGCGCGAGCCTATTGTCCAACGACGCCGTCTTCTTCCTGATCAACAGCTACACCACCGGGCTTCAGCCGGCGGTGCTTTCCAACATGCTGCTCATGACGGTGGGCAAGACGCGCGGCGGGCTCGTGACCTCAGATGAGGTGGGCCTGCCCATTCTCTCCGGCGGCGTGCTGCCCTGTGGCGCGTCGGGACGCTGGCAGCCATGATCGATTCGTTTCAGGCGGGCGGCCGGACGGTGAAGGTACTGTATCTGGACAATCACCTGCTGGCCGTGGAAAAACCGCCCAACATGCCCACCCAGGCGGACGAATCCCGGGATCTGGACCTTCTCACCGCCTGCAAGGCGTACATTGCGGAGAAGTTTCAAAAGCCCGGCGAAGCCTTTTTAGGCCTTGTGCACCGGCTGGACCGGCCCGCGGGCGGCGCGATGGTGTTCGCGCGGACATCCAAGGCGGCGGCCCGGCTGACGGCGGCATTCGCGGGCCACGATCTTGAAAAAATCTATTGGGCCGTCGCACAGGGCGAAATGATCGCCCCCGGCGCGCTGAAGGACCATCTGATCAAGGACGCGGACGGTATGGTGCACGTAACGGGCGCGGAAACGCCCGGCGCGAAGGAAGCGCGGCTGACCTACCGGCCGCTGCGTACCGCGCAGGGCCTGACGTTCCTTGAAGTGTCTCTGGAAACCGGGCGGTCTCACCAGATCCGCGTGCAGCTCGCGCACGCGGGCCATCCCCTGTGGGGCGACAGCCGCTATGGCGGCGGCGCGCCAGGCCAGCAACTGGCGCTGTGGTCCCACCGGCTGACGATCCCCCACCCCACCCGGCCGGAGCGGCTGACGTTTGAATCCAGCCCGCCTCCGTCCGGCGTATGGGCGCTGTTCCCCGATGCATAGGGTGCGCTT
>CALGYL010000014.1 GCA_937934775.1 uncultured Clostridia bacterium | reverse complement strand
TGGCTCTCCGAGCGGCGGGACGTGATCATCGTGGCGTCGGTCAGCTGCATTTACGGCCTGGGAGATCCCAGGGAATATACGGATCTTGCCGTCTCCATGCGCGAGGGCATGCAGCTGGACCGGGATCAGTTGATCGACCGGCTGGTCGACATCCAGTATACCCGAAACGACTTTGAGTTTGAGCGCGGCACCTTCCGCGTCCGGGGCGACGTGGTAGAGATACTGCCTGCGGGCGAGCAGGAGAAAGCGTTGCGCGTGGAGTTTTTTGGCGAACAGATCGAGCGCATCAGCGAGATCGACACGCTGACCGGACAGGCCCAGCGCCACTTCAGCCACACGGTGGTGTTCCCCGCGTCCCACTACGCCACCTCCCGAGAAAAGCTGGAGGGAAGCATCGAACAGATCGAGCGCGACGTTTCCGAGCAGGTGTCCGCCTTCAAGGAGGCCGGACGGCTGCTGGAAGCCCAGCGGCTCGAGCAGCGCACCCGCTACGATCTTGAAATGCTCCGGGAGATCGGCTATTGCTCCGGTATTGAGAACTATTCGCGCTATTTCGACGGCCGCCAGCCCGGCGATGCGCCGTTCACCCTGATGGACTACTTCCCGAAGGACTTCATTCTGTTCATTGACGAAGCCCATGCGACCATCCCACAGGTTCGCGCCATGTACAACGGCGACCGCGCCCGCAAGACTTCGCTGGTGGAGTACGGCTTCCGGCTGACCAGCGCCTACGACAATCGGCCGCTCAAGTTCCATGAATTCGAGCAGCGGGTAGGGCAGGCCATCTACGTATCGGCCACGCCCGGCCCTTACGAAATGGAGCGGGCCAACCAGGTGGTGGAGCAGATTATCCGTCCCACGGGGCTGATCGATCCGGAGATCATCGTCCGCCCCGCCACCGGGCAGGTGGACGACCTGCTCGGCGAGATCCGTAAAGTGGTCGAGCGGGGCGACCGCGTGCTGGTCACCACCCTCACCAAGCGCATGGCCGAGAGCCTGACTGCTTACCTTCGCGAGATGGACGTGAAGGTGGAGTACATGCATTCCGATGTGGAGACGCTGGAGCGCATCCGCCTTCTGCGCTCGCTGCGGCTGGGCGAGTTTGACGTACTGGTGGGCATCAACCTTCTGCGCGAAGGCCTCGATTTGCCGGAGGTCGCGCTGGTGACGATTCTGGACGCCGACAAGGAAGGGTTTTTGCGCAGCGAGACGAGCCTGATCCAGACCATCGGCCGCGCTGCCCGAAATGTGGATGGCCGGGTGATTATGTACGCCGACCAACTGACCGATTCCATGATCCGCGCCATCTCCGAAACCAACCGCCGCCGCGCGCTGCAGCAGGCGTTCAACGTCGCCCACAACATCCAACCCAAGACCGTCCGGGCGGCGGTGCGGGAGCTGATGGCACCGGATGCGCCGTTGCCCGACGCGGCGACGA
>CALGYL010000013.1 GCA_937934775.1 uncultured Clostridia bacterium | reverse complement strand
CCACCTTTCGCGTCTTGTCCGCCCGGCACCCTTTCGGGCAACGCCGGGAAGATCAGCGAAAGTGCGTTTTCCGAACTAGTATACCACAGATTGGACAATATTTTCCGATAATTTTACGTTAAACGAGGGAATTAACCGATCTGGATGGTCTTGACGGCGTACACTTTTGCGCCTTCGCCGGCCAACGCGGTGATATCCACCGTCTGGCCTTCTGCCGCCCGGCTGGCGGTCAGCACCCCGTCGGGGCTAATCGAGGCGATTCTATCGGAAGATGTGCGCCACACCGCGCTGATGCGGTTGCCGTCCTGATCGAAGGCGCGCAGTTTGATGGATCGGCCGGGCGAGACACTGTCCTCGCCGATGATGACCACCCGCTGGATCTCCTGCCCCACCGAAATCTGCAGGAAGACCTTTTGGGCATCCAGCGTCGCGGTGATGGTGGCGACGCCGTATCCCACCGCCGTGACCAGGCCAGACGCGTCGACGGCGACCACAGACTGATCGGAAGATTCAAACACAGGCGACAGCGTCAATCCGTCCGGCCCCATGGCCTTGATCAGCGCCGTGGGCGCGGTCATCGAAGGGTCGGGCCAGTTGAGTACCGCGGCGCTGCCCGCCGCTTCCTTGCCGTCCACATAGAGCGCAAACGCGCCCTGCTCGGCAGGTCCTTTTTGCTTTTGCACATCTGGGGTGATTTCAGGCGTCACCGCGGGCGCATCGCTCGTGGCGGACGCCGTGGGTACTGGGGGTTCCTCGGGTTGCTCGGTCTCCTCCGCGGCTTCCTGCGCCGCGGTCGTCGCCGTTTCAGGGGTAATTTCCGAAGTCTGCGCCACCGCGAGTACCGGCAGCGCCAGTGCCAGCACCACCGCGCCGGTCAATACCGCCGTCATTTTTTTCATGAACATACGAACCTGTTTCCTCCTCGGCCCGGCACACAAACGCCTCGGGCCGCCCTTTCCGGTTGCAACTATACATTCTATCTATATGCGAAGGTTTGTCAAGTTATTTCCCGTTTCAGAATCACGCGATGAATTGTTAACTTGACAGAGGCAAAAAGAAGGCCTATACTGCATCCATCGACTGGGATGACGGGGAAAAATCGCGCTCGGAAGGCATCAGAGAGGGTCCGCCGCTGGCTGAAAGCGGGCCTGGCGGGATGGCGTGTGTACCAACCTCCGATCAGCGACGCGTGGGCGCGTTATCGCCCGCCAAAGGTGTAAAACACACAAAGTTGGGTGGAACCGCGGGCGTACAGCTCGTCCCTTCACAGGGGGCGAGCTTTTGTTTTACGGAAAAAGAATGGAGGATGCGATTATGAACATTGTGCTGAACGGACAGAACCGCGCGTTTGACGACGGCGCAACGCCGCTCAAAATGCTGGAGGCTATGAACCCCGATGCGCGCAAGACCGCGCTGGCGGCAAAGATCGGCGACCGCCTGGTCTCGCTCGTTACGCCGATTCATGAGGACGGCGAACTGAAAATCCTGGACTTCTCCGACGAGGAAGGCCGCAAAACCCTGCGCCACACCGCAAGCCACGTGCTCGCCCAAGCGGTGCTGAAGCTCAGGCCCAATGCGAAGCTGGCCATCGGCCCCGCCATCGACAACGGTTTCTACTATGATTTTGACGTCGAGGAGTCTTTCACGCCCGACTTCCTGAAGGAAGTCGAAAAGGAAATGGCCCGGATCGTCAAGCAGAACATCCCGCTGGAGCGCTTCGAACTGCCCCGTGCGGAGGCCATCGAATTCTGCGAAAAGGCGGGCCAGCCCTACAAGGCGGAGCTGATCCGCGATCTGCCGGAGGACGCGATCATTTCCTTTTATAAGCAGGGCGATTTTACCGACCTCTGCGCCGGCCCGCACCTACCCACGACCGGCAAGGTGAAGGCGTTCAAACTCACTTCGATCGCGGGCGCCTACTGGCGCGGCAATGAAAAAAACAAGATGCTGCAGCGCATCTACGGCACGGCCTTCTTTGACAAGGAGGAGATGGACGCCTATCTGGCCCGCATCGAGGAGGCCAAAAAGCGCGACCATCGCAAGCTGGGCCGCGAGCTGGACCTGTTTGACATTCTGGACGAAGGCCCGGGCTTCCCGTTCTTCTTCCCCAAGGGCATGATCCTCCGCAACGAACTGGAGAGCTACTGGCGTCAGATCCACACGGCGGCAGGCTATGAGGAGATCAAGACGCCCATCATGCTCAACCGCTCGCTGTGGGAGACCTCCGGCCACTGGGAGACCTACCGGCAGAACATGTACACCACGAAGATCGACGA
>CALGYL010000012.1 GCA_937934775.1 uncultured Clostridia bacterium | reverse complement strand
TTTTGGTCAGCGGGGATCTGGGAGAGAGGACTCACCTTGGTCTTGCCCGCGAAGTCCGCGTCGCCCAGAGCGGCAAACGCGCTGGTCTCCAGCTTCACATCGCAGGAGAAAGCAACCTTGACGCCGCTGGTCGGGGCGTTGACGTCGAAGCTCACGGTGCCGGCCTGCTCGGTTTCGGTGGCGGTTACGCCGTCGTAGCCGACGCTCATGTCAAACTTCTGGCCCGCGGCGTCTCCGCTGGCGGTGAAGCTGAAGTGGGGCAGGTTGTCCGAGCTGATCGTCTTTTCAAAGTCCGCCTTGAAATCAACGTTGGACGCGGTGTCCTTGTCGGCAAAGTTCATGTTGAGGGTGCCGAAGCTGGAGGAACCGCCGTTTTCGCCGGGCTGGTCGAAGGTGCCGTCAAAAGCCAGAGAAAGCGAGCCGGTTTCGTCGGGCGGGGTCACCTGCATGTCGAAGGCGGCGCGGGTACCCTCGTCGGTTTTGAGCATGCTGAAGGTGGCCGGGAACGAAACGGTCTCAAGCTCCGGGGTTGCCTCGGGCGCAGAGGTGGCTTCGGAATCCGCCGCCTCAGTGGTGTCGGGCGCGAGGGTGGCGTCAGCGTCCGCCGCTACGGTGGTCTCGGTTGCGGGGGCGGCTTCGGCGTCCGTTGCCTCGGTGGTGTCGGGCACGAGGTTGGCGTCCGGCACCGCGGTGGCCTTGGGTGCGGTCACCGTGACGGTGACGACTTCCTTGATCGCGCTGGGCTCTTCGCCGCTGGTCATTTCGGTGTCGGTCCAGACGGAGAGGTCAAACTTCATCTGGACGTTCTCCTTCGCCAAGGAGCTGGTGAAGTATTCGCTGATGTTGTCGGTGGTGAAGGGCATCTTCTCGCCGCTCATGTCGCTCACGAGCGTCAGGTAGTCTTCCATCAGCGACTTCAGTTCGGGATCGGCGTCAAACATCGCCTTATAGACATTGCCGATGTCCTCGCCCGTCATGCTGATGTCAAAGCGGTTGAGTTCCATCGTCTGGCCGAACAGGTCGGTCGATTCCTTGCCAGCTTCAGTGGCGTTCATCGCCGGGAAGAGCTGCGCGGACAGCTTCGCCTTGGCGGCGGGGTCGGAATACTTCGCCAAGATGGCCATGTAACGGGTGACCAGGTCCTTGATCTTCTGGGCGTCCTCGGGCTTCAGAGAGCCGGTCGCGCCATCGGTGGCGCCGGCCATCTGCTTTTCCAGTTCGGCCATCGGCACTTCGAAATAGTAGTTGGAGCCGCCGACGATTGCCTGAACCTTGTCTTTGTCGAAGCCAACCGAGCCGGTGAACGCGGTCTGTTCGCCGCCGGTCAGTTCAATGTCCATCCGGCCGGTGCCGTCGTCCTGACCGCCCAAGCCGATTTTCAGCGAAGCGCCAATGTCCAGAGGCTCGCTGCCGTTCATTTCCAGGTGGAAATTGCTCATCGTCAACGCGCCGTAAGCAGATTCGGCCAAGCCAACGGGCATGGCCATGACCATCAGGGCCAATACGAAGACAAGAATGCGTTTCAAGTTCATTTGTTTTCCTCCTCTATTCCCATTCCCCCAAAGGAATGATGGTTTCTCAATTTATACCCCTGCCGGGACGGTTTCACGCATCGGGCTGACCACGATGCGGTTGCCTTCCACCCGCTCGACGCGAAGCTTCCGGCCGTTCTCGATCCATTCGCCGTCGGACACCACATTGAGCCGTACGCCGTCGAACTCCGCGATTCCCGCAGGGCGAAGCGGTGTTTTTGCTTCGCCGGTCTTGCCGACGAAGAACGTCAGGTCCCTGTCGCTGACCGTCGGCACAGAAACCTCGTGCAGAACCAGCTTGGAATGGGCCAGCCGTCCCTTCGTGGCCGACCGGATCACCAGCGACAGCGCGATGCACAGAAGCGCCACAATGACAATGGTGATGACCAGCGCCTCCACCGCGCTCCGGGCAAACAGCATCACACCCGCGATCAGGCTGAGAACGCCCAGGATACCAGGCGCGCCGAAGCCGGGAATGTGCATCTCCACCAGAACCAGCACAAACCCCAGCACCAGCAGGATGAGTGCGGGCAGGTTCTGGATGATCGTTGAAGACAACGCCTCCATTAAAAACCCCCCTTAAAACGTCAATCCCGACGTGATGACTACAGTATAACGGATTCTTGCGCCTGCGTAAACAAGAAAATGCCCCAACCATGCATTCTTGACACCAAATTGACAATATCCGCGTTCCATCGCCTGCGCCTTTCGCCTTGGAGCCGATGTGGCGGCGATGCCCTTTTCGGGTGTTTTTCTCACGGCGGGACGGAGGTTTGCGCGCCTTTCGATGCCCTTGTGATGTCGGCCTGCTTTGCTCTGCGCCGAGGACGGCGCGGTTGGCCTGATGGGTGATTCTTCCCCCGTACGGCGTGCAACGAGGAGATGCCGCATCAGCTTATTCGCGGTACGCTTTCGAGATTCGCTAAGACAGCGAAATATTTGACTTGATTTCGAAATAATTTTGTAATATAATGGTCTGGGCATGTTGTGCCCGAGGGAGGTGTCCCCTTGGCAGAAAATAGAAAGCGTATTTTTTTGACGTGGCTAGCAGCCGTTTGGTTGCTTGTGCTGATGCTTTTTGGCATGCCTGTTGCGGCCCGCGCGGACGCGGCGGCGGTGGTGAGCCGGGAGACCGGCCTGTACGCGCGGCCCAATTCTTCGTCCGAAAAGCTTGCGAAACTGCCCAAGGGGCAGCCGATCGTTCTGCGCGCTACCAGCGGCAACTGGTCCAAGGTGCTCTATCAGGGCCGGGTGGGCTATCTCGCCCGGAAGGCCATCCGCAGGCAGAGTGCAAAGCGGCTCTACGCGGCGGAGAATTTGAAGTTGTTGGAGGCGGGCGACACATCGTCTGAGTCGCTTTGCGCGATCAAGGCGGGAGAGGCCGTGTACGCGCTCAGCGCGGAGGGAGACTGGTACAAAACCCTCTATATGGGCTATGCCGGATACGCGCCCAAGAGCGCTTTGTCCGCAAAGAAACCTGCGCCGACGCCCAAGCCGACCGCAACGCTGAAGCCGACGCCCACGCCCAAACCCACGCCGGTCCCGACGCCTACGCCCACACCGGCCTCGACCGCAAAGCCTACGCCCTCGCCGTCGCCCTCACCCACGGAGGCCTATGCGACGAAAAAGCTCCGGCTGTATAAACGCGCCGCCGCATCCGGCCAGGTCGGCGTGGTGCCCAAGGGCGCGAAGGTCTTACGGTATGCCTTTAATAACAAGAGCTGGGCCAAGGTATCCTATGGCGGCAAGCAGGGTTACGTAGCCGCGCAGTATCTGACCGGCATGCCGCAGTCGTCCGCGACGCCCGCGCCCACAGTCGCGCCGACGCCTACGCCAACGCCCGCGCCGGAGACGTACCGGCAGCTGAAGCCGGGGGACAGCGGCGAAGCGGTCAAAAAGCTGCAGACACGGCTCAAGGTGCTGGGCTGGTACAATGGGACGATCGGCGGTCACTATCAGACCAAGACCGCCCAGGCGGTTAAGGATTTCCAGGGCGCGGCGGGGCTTGAAGCCACCGGCATCGCCACCGTCCAGACCCAGGAGAAGCTGTATTCGGCGCAGGCGCCCGAGTATGGTCATGATTCTACCGGAGAGAGCACCGCGACGCCCCCCACCGGCCCGGTCGTGGGCATGGACTGGTGGACCAGCAACATCCAGAAGATCTTCGTCCGAGGCAAGGTGGTGGTGGTGACCGACGTGCGCACGGGCCTCTCCTGGCACGAAGCCCGGCTGGGCGGAAGTAACCACGCCGACTGTGAGCCGATGACCGCCAAGGATACCGCGGCGCTGAAAGCGGCCTACGGGGGTCAGTGGTCGTGGGCAAGGCGGCCGGTCTGGGTGTCCATCGACGGCGTCCGCTACGCGGCATCAATGAACGGCAAACCCCACGGCGCGGGGCCCCGGGACAATGATTTCCCCGGCCATCACTGCATCCATTTCATCAACAGCCGCACCCACGCCACCAACATCGTCGATCCCGCGCATCAGGCGGCGATCCAGGAGGCACTGGCGGCGGGGTAAGTATGTATAGGCAAGAACGGATTTGGGGTTGAAACCCCAAATCCGACCTTAGCCGATGTTGTCGGAGCTCTTATCCAATTTGTAAATTTCTTGGTTTGTATGAAGATTCGTTTATTTGACAGATTAGCACTGTGCCCGAACGGAAGCATGCGCATTATCCTCCGCTATGCTGGCTCCTAGCCTTTTCTGTATCATATGCTCACCTGAGCTGAATAATGTGGGGTTTAGATATTACCTTATTTAATCCTTCAACAATAACAAATTTTTGCCGACTGCTTGGGCGGTTCATTATTCGAAAAAAAGGGAAAGACACATAATTTCAAGATGCCAACATAGAATATCCATGTCGGCATTCTGCCGTGGCTTGAAATGTTATCGGTGATGGGCTGCGAAATAGGTAAGATCTCAAAAGCAAGCAGCGCGCCCTGTTCGGCGCGCTGCTTGCTTATCCGCTGGATCAATTCTTTTCGTGAGGGGTCCCGGGGAAATCATTTCCCCGGGCGGGTGGTCCGGAGGGCGGAGCCCTCCGGCGTTGCCTCCGTTGCCCCCGTTTACCGCTCCATCAGGCTGAGGGCAGCCTTGGCGCAGCGGTCGAGGAGCGCCCGGGCGGCGGATTCGGTGTTCTCACGGATGCCCACGTACAGCTTGACCTTGGGCTCGGTTCCGGAGGGGCGGATGGCGGTCCAGGCGCTGCCCTCCAGTTCAAAATAGAGCGCGTTGCTGGACGGGAAGTCGATCGGCTCGGAAATGCCGTTTGCGGTTCGGGTCCCGGTCTGGTAATCCCGGATGGCCAGCACCTTGAGGCCCGCGACCTCCGCGGGCGGGTTCTCCCGCAGCGAGCGCATGATCTCCTCAATCTTCGTCTGGCCGTCCTTGCCGGCCAGCGTGTGGGACATGGTCTTTTCCAGGTACCAGCCGTACTTTTTGTAGAGGTTGATCAGCGCGTCGTACAGCGTCATGCCCTGTTTTTTGTAGAAGGCGGCGGTCTCGGCAATCAGCATGCAGGCGTTGACGCCGTCCTTGTCGCGCACCTGGGCGCCCGACAGGTAACCGAAGCTCTCCTCAAAGCCGAACATGAAGGTGTGCGCGCCGGTGTCCTCGAACGATTGGATCTTTTCCGCGATGTACTTGAAGCCCGTGGGCACATCAAACACCGCCACATGATAGGCGGCGGATATGGCGCGAGTCATCTCCGTGGACACGAAGGACTGAACCGTCGCGGCGTTCCCGGGCAGCTGACCCCGCGCCGCCTTTTGGGACAGTACGTAGTCCAAAAGCAGGCAGCCGATCTGGTTTCCGGACAGGATGCGCACATTGCCTCCCTCGTCCAGTACCGCGATGCCCACGCGATCGCAGTCCGGATCGGTGCCGAACACCGCATCGGCGTTCAGCTTCTCCCGGAGCTTCAGCGCCAGCGTGAAGGCGGCGGGGTCCTCCGGATTGGGCTGCGCGACGGTGGAGAAGGCGGGATCGGGCAGTTCCTGTTCGGGCACCACGAACACCTGGGAGAAGCCCAGTTCGCGCAGCATCCGCCTGACCGGCACATTGCCGGAGCCGTGCAGCGGCGTGTAGACGATCTTGAGGGTCGGCCCCATCTCTCGGGCCAGTTCGGGGTTGACGCAAAGGCCTTTGACCATTTCGATGTAGTCATCGTCCAGCGAGGCGGGAATGGTGACCAGCAGGCCCGTCCGGCGGGCCTCGTCCTCGTCCATCGGCGGGCACTCGGAGAAGGGCGTCTCATCGATCAGGGCCTGGATGGCCGATGCCCGCTCAGGCGCGACCTGGCCGCCGTCCTCCCAGTAGACTTTATAGCCGTTGTAGGCGGGCGGGTTGTGGCTGGCGGTGATCACAACGCCCGCGATGGCGTGAAGGTGGCGAACCGCGTAGGACAGAACCGGAACCGGCCGCAGGGAATCAAACAGCATCGCCTTGACGCCCGAGGCCGCCAGCACCAGCGCCGTCTCCAGCGCGAACTCCGGTGAGAATTTTCGGGAATCGTAGGCGATGGCCACGCCGCGTTCCGCTCCGCCGGGGGTCGCCAGAATGACCTTGGCCAGCGCGCGGGTGGCCCTGCGCACATTCCAGGCGTTCATCCGGTTGAGGCCCGCCCCCAGCACGCCGCGCATGCCGGCGGTGCCGAAGGACAGCCCGGTATAAAAGCGGTCCTCAATCTCCTTGGGGTCGCCCGCGATCGCTTCCAGCTCGGCGCGCTCCTCCTCGCCTACAAAGCCCAGCCAGCGCCGGTATTCGGCCATGAAATCCATCGGCGTCCCTCCTTCAGCACGTCATCAGCTGCTGCTGCAACTTGGCCAGGTGAACTTTTTCCTGCGAGATGACCGAGCCGAACGCTTGCTGCGTGTCCGGATCGCCGGTCAGATCCCGCAGTTCGGAGTAGAACAGGATCGAATTTTTTTCGGAATCGATGGCGGTGGTCAGAATGGCGGGCAGGCTGTCAAAGCCGCCCCGCCGACCCACTTCCATCAGACCGCCGGTGAAGACGATGTCAGCCGCGATCGCGGACAGGTAGGCGCTGGTCTCGCCGGAATAGCACACGGCGGCTTCCGCGCTGCGGCAAGCGCACTGATTCTCCATCAGCTTCGAGAATTCGCGCTGATGACCTTCTTCCTCGGCCGCCAGTTCCTCCAGCATCTTCACAATGTGCAAGGATTTGGTCAGCCGGGCCGCCCGGCGGTAGAATTCGACGCCGCGCCTTTCCATTTCAACGGCGATGCGCAGCCCTTCCAGGTCGCTGAACGAATGGCTCTCCATCGGGCATCCCCCTTGTATTCGCGCGCGGTTTATCCACATTTTCCACAGACTTCGGCGAAGAAATTGTGGAAAAGTCGGATGAAAGCGCGAAATCTCAGCTTTTTTGTCGAAGCTCGGCACGGGCCGGGCTGTGGATAACCTGAGTTTTGCCGCGGTAATTCCACATAGGCCCCCGCCCCCGGAAAATCGGGGGCGGGGGTGGAAGTGGTTTATCAGGCCTTTTGGTCCAGGAACGAGTTTAGGTCCGCGACCAACTGATCGACATCCACGCCGTGCACCATGCCGGCCTGCTCAATGCTCTCGGCGGTGGCGTGGGGGCAACCCAGACAGTGCATGCCGTATTGCATGAAGATCGGGGCGGTATTGCGGTCGATGCGAAGCACTTCGCCGATGGACATCTGCTTGGTAATCATGGGGATTCCTCCTGTGGGTTAAAATAAGATTTCCATGCCGTCGTGGGCTACGAGAAAGCCGTCGGCAGCTTGGAGAAGCTGCGCGTGGCTGACATGGCTGTTGTGGGAAACGTGGCTGAGCGCGAAGAAAGCATCGGGCTTGGCTGCGCCGAGGGCGACCAGTTTCTCCCGCATGCGGCGGCAGTTGGGCAGGCCCATGTGGTGATCGCCGGTGTCACGAAGGCCGCTGGTGCAGTCCATCGACACGAAATCCAGCGCCATGCCGGCGAGGAATTCCAGCGTTTCGGGTAGAAACTCGCCGCTGTCATGGGCGTAGAGCAGCCGTTTGCCGTCTTTTTCGACCACGTAGTTGAGCGCCTCTTCGCTGGGCTTGTGGTTGGCGCGCACCGCGGTGACGGTGTATGCGCCCAGCTTGACCGGCGTAAACGGCATGGCGCGCAGGAAGGTCAGCCGTCCGCCGCCGTCCGGCTCATGCTTTTTGACGAGCTCCGCCCGCAGAAGTTCGCCGCATTTTTCGTTGCCCACGATGGGCAGCGCCGCCGAACCATCCGGGTTCGCATAGTGGGGAAGCCGGGTCATCAGATCCCAGACAGCGTAATGATCGGTATGGGTGTGTGTGATCAATACGCCCTGAAGAGCCGTGAAATCGAGGCCGTCCCTGAGCATCTGCCAGTAGGAATCGGGCGGGAAGTCCAGTTTGAGTACACCGTCCACCAGCGCGCCGGAGCGGCTGCGGATTTCCTGCCGGCCGGCCGCCCTGGCCGCCCTGCAGGTATCACAGCGGCAGAAAAGCGCCGGGATGCCCTCGTAAGCGCCGGTTCCCTGATAGCGGATCACCATGCGGCCACCGCCACCCATCCGGCACACTGAACTATATACCCCGCGCGGGGCGCTTGACGCACCCCGTTTGAATACGGGGCGGCCCCGCCTGACGGCCTTCGCAAATCGCATTCCTCCGGTAGAGTCGATCCGGTCCCTGGCCTCGGTACAATGTATCGTCCCGGTACTCCGGGAAAATCACATGGCCTTTTGCCAAACTCAGATGACGACGCCTTTTTTCAGGATGATGTTCGCGTACAGCGCGCGCTCACCGGTGGCCACGCAGCAGTAGGCCTTGCGCGCCCGGTCGTAGAACGCGAAGCGCTCGATCTCTTCGATGCGCACGTCGCCTTCATATTTCGAAATGATGCGCTTGTAATCCTCCCAGATGACCGGCACGGTGTCGTCGCCGGGCGTCACCTGCATCAGCCCCACCGGGCGCTCGACGAAGGTGTCCAGCGGGAAGAGCTGCATGATCGCATCCAGGACCGCAGGTACGCCGTGGCCGTCCAGACGAACCAGCCGCTGCGCCATCGAAGCGGCTGGAAAGTTGCCGTCTCCAATGACCAGTTCGTCGCCATGGCCCATTTCCATCAGGATTTTCAGAAGTTCCGGGGAGAGAACAGGCGAAATGCCTTTAAGCATGGAAAAACACGCCCTTCCAATTGATTTACTTGCCATATTATAGCATGCGCGGGCAATTGGGGCAACAGAAATCCGCTGAAGCGTCTTGCGTTGCGTGCGGCATGCAACAAGCCGCGAATGCTTTTCGGCTTCGCCGGGCAACAGAAATCTGCTTGGGCGTCTTTCTGGTGCGAATTGCACAGACCTTGCAAGCCTGCGGCTTGCGGACAGGCCCGCGCTCGACAAGGAACAGGCAACCTTCGGCCGCACATGTCGCCCTTCGGTTGCCTTCAATGAATGGGGGCTTCGGCCCCAAACCCCGCTGGGCAGAGGTGAACGCTGGCTTTCTTTTATCATCCCTTGTGGGGAGTCCAGGGGAATCATTTTCCCTGGTGGGGTTCCAAGGGGCGGAGCCCCTTGGCGGCTCCTCAGTCCAGCTGACCGGTGGGCGGCGTTGGTGAGGCGGCGTTCTTTTTACCCATCCAGCGCTTGGCATCGTTCAGCAGTTGCGGTGCTAGCTCGATGATCCGGTCCAGCGGCGCATAGGGCTGCGCGGGTAAGAGGCGTACCTGTTCGCCGTTGACCACCAGAAAACCTACCGGTGATACCGAAACGCCCGCGCCCGCGCCGCCCGCGAAGGGCAGGAAGTCCGGCTGCGATGCGCTCTGGCCGTTCTGCCCGTTCCCGTTTCCATTCTGCGGCGCGGGCGGCTTTTTGCCGGATAACTCATACTCGCCGCCGCCGGCGACGAA
This sequence comes from uncultured Clostridia bacterium, assembly GCA_937934775.1. GTDB lineage: Bacteria > Bacillota > Clostridia > Christensenellales > Aristaeellaceae > JAEZHK01. The sequence goes on along the minus strand of CALGYL010000012.1, from coordinate 2,980 downwards.
CCCGAAGCTGACCCTGGAGATGGGGATGATGGTTGTGCCGTCGCTGGCGGTAACAGGTTCCCCGATGACGGTGTTGACGTCCACCATGTCGCGTATGTTCTCCATGGTGGCGTTCATGATGCTCTCAATCGCATGTTTTTCCACGTACTGATCCTCCCGGAAATTTCTTCTTGCGCCCAGACGAGCGCGGCGAGCATAATATGCCCGGGTTTGACCGACACCATCCCGTACAGGCGCGCGTGGATCGGACCGGCGGAAAAATCTGGAAGCGTCCGCACACGGCCCAGTGAAAGCGCTATGACCGCGCCGGACAGGAGCGCGGTCAGCGCTGCGTCGCCCGCGCAGAGGGATGCCTCGCCGCGGATTTGAATGTGTTTCACTAGAACGATCAGAGCCCGGAGCGTCGCGCCGCGGGGCAGTGCCGGACGCGGCCCCGCGGCGGGAAAGCTGGGCGGGTGCAAGCGCTTTGGCGGTATGAAAACACCAACGCCCACACGGATCGCCTCCTGCCGCTGGGTGTCGATGTCGACAGCCAGACAGAAGGGCAGATTGGACGCGTAGAAAACCATCAGAAACGCCGTCCAGAAATACACAATCATGGGCGTATCCTGCTCGTTTGAACGGTAAAATATGCATATCCGGCACATAGGTGCGCTGCGCCCGATAGTGAATTTATCCCGGCGCAGAATGCGCCGGGATAAATTCACAGAGCAATATAAACCTTTCGGGTTTTTCGATGTGAAAGGGAGGAACGGCGTGGCTTGTAAGCAATCCGCCCTTCCCGCCAAAGCTGAAAAGTGTTCTATGGATGCTTGAGCTGCGCGTTATTCGATGACCAATTCAACGGGGCAGTGGTCCGAGCCGAAAATATCCGGATGGATGGCCGCGCCCTGAATCCTGTCCTGAAGCTTCCGGGAGACCACAAAGTAGTCGATGCGCCAGCCGGTGTTCGAGGCCCGGGCATTGCCCATGTAGCTCCACCAGGTATAGGCGTCCTTTTTATCCGGATAGAGATGACGGAAGCTGTCCACGAACCCGCTCTGGAGCAGCAGCGTGAATTTTTCGCGCTCCTCGTCGGTGAAGCCCGCGTTGCCGCGGTTGGATTTAGCGTTTTTGATGTCGATCTCCCGGTGGGCGACGTTGAGATCGCCGCACAGGACGACCGGCTTTTCCGCGTCCAGCGCGTACAGGTAATTCCGGAAATCGTCCTCCCACTGCATGCGGTAGTCGAGCCGGGTCAGACCGCGCTGAGCGTTGGGCGTATAGCAGTTGACCAATGTAAAATCGCCCATGTCCAGGGTGATCAGCCGGCCTTCGTGGTCGTGGGGGTCGACGCTCATGCCGAAGCGGGGTTCCCCGTGTGGCACCCGTGTAAAGACCGCCGTGCCGGAATAACCGGCCTTGTCGGCGCTGTACACGATCCGGTCGTAACCGGGAAGAAGGATGCCGACCTGCTCCTCCTTCGCCTTGACCTCCTGCAGGCAGATCACATCCGCGTCCAGTTTTTGGACGCTCTCCTCAAATCCCTTGCCTGCGCAGGCGCGGATTCCGTTGACATTCCAGGATATCAGCCGCATGACCGGCCCTCCTCATGTTTCCCGTGTTCTGTCTAGCTACCCGGCGATGGCGGACCTGAAACAGGGCGCGCGATTCAGGCGGTCGCCTGCCTGTCCGGGGTCGCCTGTTTGTCCGTCGACGCCTCCCGGTAGGTGGGCACCAGCGTCCGGAGCAGTTCCCTGGCACTGGCGGGTTCCTGGTTGGCGCAGGCTTCCAGGGCCTGGAGCCTATCTTCGAAGGCCGGGTCAATCTCCACCGGGCGCAGCACGTTGATCTTTTCGAAGCGGGTATTGTCCAGCGTCTCGGCTTCTTCAGTGAGCATCAGTTCCTCGTACAGCTTTTCGCCGGGGCGCAGACCGCAGTAGCTGATCTTGACATCCTCCTCGGGCCTGAGGCCGCTGAGGCGGATGAGGTTTTTGGCCAGGTCCACAATCTTGACCGGCGTGCCCATGTCGAGGACGAAGATGTTGCCGCTCTCGCCGATGGATGCCGCCTGCAGGACCAGCTGGGAAGCCTCCGGGATGGTCATGAAGTAGCGGGTGATCTCCGGGTGGGTGACGGTCACCGGGCCGCCCCGGGCGATCTGCTGCATGAAGAGCGGAATGACGGAGCCGTTGGAGCCCAGCACGTTGCCAAACCGGACCGCCATGTACTTCGTCTTGGAGCGCCCGGCCATCCACTGCAGGATCATCTCGGTCACGCGCTTGGTGGCGCCCATGACGTTGGTGGGGTTGACCGCCTTGTCGGTGGACAGGGTTACCATCCGCTTCACGCCGTACTTGTCCGCGCAGCGGGCCACGTTGTAGGTGCCGAAGACGTTGTTCTTGACCGCCTCCGCGGGGCTGAATTCCATCAGCGGCACGTGCTTGTGGGCCGCCGCGTGAAACACCACCTCCGGGCGAATTTCGTCAAACACCTGCTCCAGCCGGTTTATATCCCGCACGGAGCCAATCAGAACCGTCAGCGGGATGGACTTTCCGTACTTCGCGCCCAGCTCATTGGCCAGCTCGTAGGCGTTGTTTTCGTAGATGTCGAAGATCACGAGGCGCCTGGGCGCGAACCGCGCGATCTGCCGGCACAGTTCCGAGCCGATGGAGCCGCCGCCGCCGGTGACCAGCACCACCCGGTCCTTGAGGTAGGCGGAGATGGTGCCCATATCCAGGTGTACTTCCTCGCGGCACAGAAGGTCCGCGATGTTGACGTCCCGGGTCTCGCCGATTTTTTCGGTCTTGCCCGTCACATCCCGGAGAGTGGGCACGAGCTTCAGCTTGCAGCCCGTCCGGGTGCAGATGTCCAGGATCTGCTTGCGCTGCGAAAGCGACGCCGAGGGAATCGCGATTACGATTTCGTCCACCTGATATTTTTCCACATATTTCGGGATGTTTTCGGTGCCCTTCAGAACCGGGATGCCCATGATGCGGGT
>CALGYL010000011.1 GCA_937934775.1 uncultured Clostridia bacterium | reverse complement strand
CCGCCAAGGAGAACCGGAATGATCCACAACGACGACGCATTCACCACGATGCTGCTCACCGTGCCCATTACGCCCGACAAGGAGGCGCTGGCGCGGCCTCTGTCCCCGCAGGAATTCACGCGGTTGGACGACCTCGCCATCAAGACGAGGCCGGGATCGCTGGGTTCGCTGATCGACATCGACATGAGCGGCCTGATGCTGCGCTACGGCATGCGCGAGGCGGACGCGTACCGCGTGTGCCTGCTTTTGTCGCGCAATCTGCCGCTGTCATACCTTTTAGAGCGCCTTTCCGCGTCGGGCGTCGAGCTGGTCACGCTGTACGATACCGCCTACCCCGCGAGGATTCGAAGCGCTCTGGGCGAAAAAGCACCGCCCACGCTGTTTTTGCGCGGGCGGCCGGAGCTGTTTCGGCAGAGCGCCATCGCGATTCTGGGCTCAGTGCCGCCCCGAGGCGACGCGGAGGCCCATGTGCGGACGCTGGTGCGGCAGGCGACGGCGGAGGACTACGTGATCCTGACCGACGGCATGACGGGCCTTGGCCGCATCGCGGAGGATGAGGCCTACGTATCGGGCGGACGGGTGATTTCGTTCCTGTCCGGCTCGCTTCTGGAGCGAATCGAGAAGCCCATGCTGTCCAAGCTGATTGAAGAAAAGCGGGGCGCGGCGGTCTCGCCGCTGCACCCGGAGGCGCTGCCCACCCGGCCCCACGGCCTGTCCCGGGGCAGGTGCCTGTACGCGCAAGCCACCGCGGCGTTCGTGTTCGGCTGCGAACTCAAGCGGGGCGACACCTGGCAGTGCGCGGCGGACGCGCTTCGGGACCATACCTGTCGGTACGTCTATTCCTGGGAGCCCTCGCCCTACCTCGGCAACCGCGCGCTGTTCGAGCGGGGCGCGCTGCCCTTTTCGGGGCCGGTCAACTTTTCCCAGATGGCTGCCCACTGGCAGGAGGCGCAGGCGGAGCAGATTTCGTTCTTCGACTGGGAAGCGCCAAAGCCAAGATAAGCCCGAGCAGGATCGCCGTCATGAAAAGCCCCGCCCAGGGGCCCATGCCGCCGCCGGTCAGCCAGGACTTGGAAACCTCGTAGGTCTCATACGGCGCGCCCTGCTGCCAGGGTGGCATGCCGAATACCCCCACCACCAAAAACGAAAATGCGGCAAGGAACCCAAAGGCGGGCGCGACCCCGCCTTTTTTTTCGCGCATCCACCAAAGCAGCAGCCCGAACAGCGCGCTGTTGAGAAAGCCCACAAAAGTCCACCGGCCGAAAAGCACCGCGTAACAGGCCGCGCAGCCCAGATACGCCAGCACCCGGTGCCAGCCGGAGAGCACCTGGCCGATCAGCCCCACCGCAAGCACCGCACCCAATGCCTGCAAAAGCACGTACAGCATCAGCATCGGCGTCAGCACGCTGATCTGCGGGCTGGACAGCGCGTGCCCAAAGCGCATCACATCCGTCACGCGGAAGAAGGCAATCAGAACCGCCGCCGCCAGGGCGCCCGCGGCAACGCCCTGCCAGAGCCCCTTTCCCAGCCGAACGCGCTCGCCCAGAGCCCGCCCAATCCACACCGCCGCCAGCGAGATGGCCGCGCCCTGCACAAAACCGTTTACATACAAAAAGCCGCCAAACAGCCACCGCGCCCATCCAGGCGCGCGGGTTACGGTCTCGCTCGTAACGCCCCAGGCTGAAAACAATGCCTGAAACAGCGCCGTCAGCCCCAGCGGCACCGCCCACGCGGCGGCCAGCACGGCAAGAAGCGCCGCTGTCAATTTCACGCCCCGGCGCAGCGCGCCGGTCCTGTCAAAAAGCACCGCTCGGAAAAGCCTTTGAAGCGCCGACCAGGCGCGGGAACGTTTCACCGGGCATCCGTTGGGGAACAACTTTTTCATAAATCTCCTTCAGGGAAAGCGCCGGGCCGAAGAGGGGCTATGCCCTTTCCCGGCGCGAGTCGGGTCCGATGTACTCCGCCCATGCGTCGCGCTTTTTCGCATAAGGCATGGTGTTTGCGGGGCTGGTGGACGGAAGAAGAACACAGGCTGCGGGAAACGGCGGCAGGAGCCGCCGGTACAGCGAAAGCGCGGTGGTTCCGTTGAACAGAACTTGCCGGATGCCCGGGCATTCTCTGAGCAGCCACGGGATGTCGTTGGGCAAGGCCTCCCGGATCGCACTGTCCAGCGAACCGGGCCGGATGGCGGACTGGGCGACGTCCCACAGCGCGATTCTGTGACCGGTCAGAAGCCGCCGCTTCACCGAAACATCCCCGGACGGCGTTTCACCCAGAAGCTCGAACAGGATCGGCCAGAAGGCGTTGCGCGGATGCGCGTAATAAAAGCCCTGCTGAAGCGACTGGACGCTGGGCATAGTGCCCAGAATGAGCAATTCCGCGTCCTTGGCCCACACTGGATCAAACGAAAACGTTCGTTCGGACAATTTTCGGCACCCCCAGAGAGCATTATACCAGATTTGCCTCCGCCGCGGGTGTCTTTCTCTTTTCAAACAGGGAAAAATACGCTATAATGAAATAAGGATTTACAATTTGGGCGAAAGCACAAAACTGCATCGGAGTGTTGATGTATGGAAGCCCTACGCGCCAAGCAAGGCTTTATCTGCGACATGGATGGCGTGATCTATCACGGCAACATGCTGCTGCCGGGCGTCAAGCAATTCATCGACTGGCTGGAAGCGAACCATAAAAACTACCTCTTCCTGACCAACTCCTCGGAGCGCTCGCCCCGGGAGCTGCAGCAGAAGCTGCTCAGGATGGGCCTGCATGTGGACACGAACCACTTCTACACCAGCGCGCTGGCGACGGCCAGCTTCCTGTCCTCCCAGTGTCCGGATGGCAGCGCTTATGTGATCGGCGAACCCGGCCTGATCTCCGCGCTGTACGACGTTGGGTTCACGATGAACGACATCAACCCCGACTACGTGGTGGTTGGCGAGACCTCCAACTACAACTACGACAAGATCCTGAAGGCCGTGCAGCTGGTGCTCAAAGGCGCCAAGCTCATCGGCACCAACCCGGACGTGACCGGGCCGGTGGAATCGGGCATTGCGCCGGCGACCCGCGCGCTGATCTCCCCCATTGAGATGGCCACCGGCAAGCAGGCCTACTTCATCGGAAAACCCAACCCACTGATGATGCGCACCGCGCAAAAGCGGCTGGGCATCCACTCCGCGGACACCGTCATCGTCGGCGACCGGATGGACACCGACATCGTGGCGGGCATCGAAGCCCAGATGGAAACGGTGCTGGTGCTCTCCGGCGTCACCACCCGTGACTCGATCTCGCTCTATCCCTACCGTCCCAGCTATGTGCTGGGCGGCGTAGGTGAAATCCCCGGTTGATTGATTACGCGCATCGGAGGTCGGTCTTTTGTGAGAAGGATCATGATCCTCAGCTCAAACTACACCGGTCATGGCCATAAAAGCATCTGCGAGGCGATCTGCGAACAGCTCTCCAAGCATCCGGATGTGGAATACCAGGTTATCGACGGGTTTGAACTGATCGGCAAAGCAGGCGTCAGCGCATCCAAAATGTACGGCCCCATCACCCAAAACGCGAAAACGCTCTACGACTGGTTTTTCCAGATGTCCAACCGCTCCAACTACAACCCCATGGAAGAATTGTTCGCCGCGATGATCTACCAGCGCTTCATGCGGCGGCTGCGCGCCTTCCAGCCGGACCTGATCCTGACGGTGCACCCGTTCTTTAACGGTAGCGTTTTGACGCTTCTGAAACGGTACCGTCTGAATGTGCCCTTCGTCGGCCTGCAGGCGGACATCATCAACATCCACCGCTCCTGGTGCGACGACCGCGCCACGCTCACCATCTGCCCCACGCCCGAGGCCTTTGAAACCTCGGTCAAGATGCACGGCATGGCGCCCGAGAAGTTGGAAATCATCGGCTTCCCCACCCGGGCGCGTTTTTGCGACTACGCCCGCGAGCACGAACACCCGGAATACCAGCCGGGCAGGCCGCTGAAGTGTCTTTTGATGTCGGGTGGCGAGGGAACCGGGAACCTGAAGAGCTTTGCGCTGCAGCTGCTCCAGAACGTGGACTGCACGCTGGACATCGTCACAGGCCGAAACACCAAGGTCAAGAAATCCCTCGAGGAGTGCCTGCTGCCCAAGTTTCAGGGCCGCGTGGTCGTTCACGGCTTCGTAGACGCCATGCAGGAGCTGATGGCTAAGAGCGACCTGGTGATCGCCCGCGGAAGCCCCAACACGCTCATGGAGGCCGTGGTGATGAATGTGCCGATCCTGATTACGGGCAGCCTGCCCGGCCAGGAGGCGGACAATCCGGCGGTCATGACCACCCACAACCTGGCCGCGCTGTGCGAAAACCCGGAATCCGCGCCGGCCATCATCAAAGCGCTGCTTGCCGACGACGGGCACAGGCTTCGCGAGATTTCCCGCTCCCAGCGGGAATACCGAAACCTTGACAACGCCAAGCGCATCGCCGACCGGCTGTATGAAATGACGGAACCCGGCAAAGTCTCCTATTCCCGCATCGCCCGCCGCATGCCGTCCCCGTCGGTCCAGGAGGCCATGGAGAAGTTCAAGACTTGGGCGAAATCTTAGGTTGATCGATGAACAACGCCGGGATTCCGCCAAAGGGCGCCGCGTTTTGGAAACCCGCAGGGCGGGGACAGAATGCCCCTTGACCCCCCCACACAGACAGAAAAAAGCGCAACGTGCCACGCGGCATGTTGCGCTTTGGACTGATTCATGTTTTACATTACGTCTCATACCAATACGAAACATTATTTCTCTCAAAGCGGCGAGGGATTTTTTCACCCCGCAAGGAGCTGAAGTGCAGGAGCCGCCGCGCTATTTCAAGCGGAGGGCGACACCGCAGGGTGGAAAAAAGCCCGGCGCAACGAAGAAAAAATGTTATGGATTGGTATCAATGCCTTTCATTGCAGTGCAATGGCTGGGAGCAGCACGATCTGGCCGATTTCGTACTTCGGCATGACATCCTCCGGCAGCGCCTTGCCGCCCGCGTTGAACCAGCAGCCGTCTACCCCCGCGTTCTGGGCGCAGCGCATGTCCGCCGCGCCATCACCCGCCATCAGCGCATCCTCAGGCGAAACGCCCAGGTTGTTCAGCGCAATTTGCAGCACCCGAGGGTCGGGCTTGGCGACGCCGATCTCCTCCGAGATCACAAAATCGCGAATCAGGTTCTTCAGCGGCGAGCGGCTCATCCGCCCCCGCTGCACCCGGGAGATGCCGTTGGTCACAATGGACACCGGCAGCTTTTCCGCAATCTGCTCCACCGCCTCCAGCGCGCCGGGCAGCAGCATGGACTGCTCCGAAAGCGCCTCCACGTAGTATTCCGCGGCGGCGTCGGGGCTGCCTTCCACGCCGTATTGTTCCATCAAAAGCTCAAACCGCCTGACCTTCAGCTGCGCCTGGGTGGTCAGCCCCTTTTCAAGATCCCGCCACAGCGCGGCGTTGATCGCCTGATAAGCGGCCAGCGCGCCGGAATCCGTGATCTTCAAATACTCCAGAACCCGCCCGGCCGCGACACGCTCGCCGGTATGAAAGTCGAACAGCGTGTCGTCCGCGTCAATGAATATGCCTTTGTATCTCATCATCTTCTCCTCACGATGTCACCAAGGAAGCTCAGCTGTCTTGCTCCCAGAAGCTTCAGTACCGTTAAGTACACGATAAGCCCCGACCCGCCCACCGCGGCCAGCCTGAGCAGCACTTGGACTATGTCGTTGCGACCGCCCATCAGATTCCGGAGCGCCAGCGAAACCGCCATCGCGGCCATGCCCGCCACGAGCACCTTGGCGATTTCCCCGGCCACTTTTTTCAGCCCCAGCCGCCCCAGATGCCTGCGCATCTGCACAAAGAGGATCGCCGTGCCCATGAAGCTGGAGATCACCGTACCCAGCGCCAGGCCGTTGACGCCAATGTAATGGGCGATCAGGATGCTGATTCCGGCGTTTGAGATCATCACGAAGAGCGACACCCACATGGTGAGCTTCGTCTTTTGCATGGAGTGGAACGCGCGGTTCAGAAGGTCGGATACGCAGAAGCTGACCACGCCCAGCAGGTAGCAGAAGAACACGCCGCTGGTCAGGTACATCGATTCCTCATTGAAGGCGCCGCGGGTGTAGACGAGGCGGATGATGTCGTCCGACAGTACGCAGCACAGCACGACAACCGGAAGCAGCACCATCAAAAGCACCTCGACGCTTTGCATCGCGATGGCCTTAATACCATCTCGGTCCTTGGCCGACTCCCGTTCGCTCATTTTAGAGAACATGATCGTCACGATCGGCACGCCGATCACGCCGGTGATGAACGCGATCAGCCGGTAGCCGTAGTCCAGCGCCGAGATGGAGCCTTTGCCGAGGGTGGAACTGATCGCCTGGTCCACGGTGTGGCTCATCTCGGTGACCGCCATCGACATCAGCGCCGGCAGGCCCAGCGAAATCACCTTGCGAAAGCGCTCATCTTTCGGCCGAAAGGTCATCGAGTAATGAAAGTCCTTTCGGAGCCCGGGCACCAGGATCAGCGCCTGCAAAATCCCCGCAATGAAAATGCCCCACGCCAGCGCGTCCGGCCCGAGGACGGGCGACAGGAAAACCGTCGAGCCGATCATGCCGATGCTGAGGCCAAAGCCCGCCATCTGTGCCGCCACAAAATGCTTGGTGGCGTTCAGGACCGAGGACAGCATCGTCGAGATCAGCACGAACACCAGCGACGGCATCATGATGTTGGCCATGTGCACGGTCATGTCCAGCCGCTGCTGATCGTACCCCTGGAAGATCAGCTGACACAGCGGCCGTGAAAACACCATCATCAGAGCGCTGATCGCAATCGCAATCAGCGAGAAGATGTTGATGGTGTTGGAGGCGAAGCGGTTGGCCTTCCTGATCCCGCCCTCGGCGCGGGCATCGATGTAGAGCGGGATCATGGTGGAGGTGATCATGGAGGTCAAAAGCAGAATCGGGATATAGAAAAGCGTATAGGCTCCGACATAGGCGTCGTTGGCTACGCTGGTGCCGAAATAAGCTGCGCGGATCATGTCCCGCACGAATCCGACGCCTTTGCTCGCAAAAATGATCAGTGTGACATACATTGTGGTCCGGGCCGTTCTGCCTGGTCTTTCGGGCACGTTGACACCTTCGTTTCAGCATGTAATCCGGTCTATTATATCATAGCTGTCAATTGCCGTAAAATGCGTATCTCCCGGCGCGCTTTTCAAAGCGGACGACGTCGTCCGGCAGCAACCGCTCGCCCCGCAGCAGCCGGTCGACCAGCATCAGCGAGCGGTTTGAAGCGGTGGGGCTCCTTCGAAACTGGCGGAAGTCGTCCAGAACCGAGCGGAGATCCTCCGGGAAGCGCGAATCCTTCGCGCGGTTCAGCGCCACCTCGCCGATCATCTGGGCGACCTGCTCCGGTTCGGTCTCCGCCATGCCGGAGATCGTGCGGGCCAGCAGCATTCTGTCTTCCCCGTCGAAGGCGGAAAGGTGTGGAAGCCAGCAAAGAGCGACCACCAGGATCAGAAAGAACGCATATTTCCTCATAGACAAAACCCCCATGCGTAGCGCACGGGAGTTTATGAACACGGCGCGGGGTTTAGTACGCTTTTGCGAAGTACATCAGCTTCGTGGCGGGCTTTCCGCAGCACACGCAGGTGTCCGACGGAATGTCAGTCTGGTCGAAGGGCATGTTGCGTGAAGATGCGTTGGTGAGTTCTTTGATCTTGTCCTCGCAAGCCCGTTCGCCGCACCAGGCAGTCTTCACGAAGCCGTCCTGCACGCCCTTGACCAACTCGTCCATGTTGCGGGCGGTATAGGTGTGGCTCATACGGAATTCGTCGGCCTGGCGGTAGAGGGTCAAATGGATGTCGTCCAGCAACGCCTTAAGCGCGTCCACAATGCCGTCAAGCGGCAGTGTGGACTTCTCCAGCGTGTCTCTGCGCATGACGGTCGCCACGCCGTTTTCGATGTCCCTGGGGCCCAGCTCCAGGCGCACCGGCACGCCCTTCATTTCCCACTCGTTGAACTTCCAGCCCGCGGAGTAGGTGTCCCGGTCGTCCAGCTCGACGCGCAGGCCCGCCTTCTTCAATTCGTCCGCCAGCGCCTTTGCCCTGTCCAATACGCCTTCCTTGTGCTGCGCGATGGGCAGGATGACCACCTGGATCGGGGCCACGCGGGGCGGGAGCCGAAGCCCGCGCTCGTCGCCGTGGGTCATGATGACCGCGCCGATCATGCGGGTGGAAGTGCCCCAGCTGGTCTCATGCACGTACTCCAGCTGGCCGTCCTTGCTCAGGTACTGAATCTGGAACGCCTCGGCGAAGTTGGTGCCGAAGTTGTGGGAGGTACCCGCCTGCAGCGCCTTGCCGTCGTGCATCATGGCTTCCATGGAGTAGGTGGCGCGGGCACCCGCAAACTTCTCCTTGTCGGACTTTTGCCCAACAAAGGTAGGCAGCGCCAGCACATTTTCCGCAAATTCGCGGTAGGTCTCCAGCATTTGAAGGGTTTCATCCTGCGCTTCCTCGGCGGTCGCGTGGATGGTATGGCCTTCCTGCCACAGAAATTCACTTGTGCGCAGGAAGGGACGGGTGCTCTTCTCCCACCGGACCACGGAGCACCACTGGTTGTACTTCATCGGCAAATCACGCCAGGACTGCACCCACTTTGCGTACATGGCGCAAAAGATCGTTTCGGACGTCGGGCGGATGACCAGTTTCTCCTGGAGCACCTCCGAGCCGCCCTGAGTGACCCATGCCACCTCCGGCGCGAAACCCTCCACATGTTCTGCTTCCTTGCGCAGAAGACTTTCCGGGATCAGCATCGGCATGTAGACGTTTTTGTGGCCGGATGCCTTGAAGCGCCCGTCCATCTCCTGCTGGATCAGCTCCCAGATGCCGTAGCCGTAAGGTTTGAGCACCATACAGCCGCGCACCGGCGCGTAGTCGACCAGATCGGTCTTCAGGATGACGTCGGTATACCACTGCGAAAAATCCTCATCGCGCGGCGTAATGTGCGCGACGAACTCCTGCTGCTTGTCCTTCTTGCCCATCACGAATCCCCCTTAATATATGAAGCAATTATAGGCACTTGCAGGAAAAAATGCAAGTGAAGTTTTCTTACAGGGCGCTTAATAACCACGGGGGGTTCAACACGAAGCGGAAATTTGACAGACACACTTGGCTAAAGCATGCAATTTCCGCCGTCAAAACTCGAAAATCCGCGCGGACTCAATCGAAGTCCGACGCCCGGAATCGCCGGGGAAAACGGCGGATATTCCTTAATCTGAGAGATCGGCGTATTCACCGCCGACAAAGGCGAGGAGGCGGTCCGGCTCAATCAGAATCTGCACGCCACGAAGGCCCGCGCTGACCGAGAGGGTTTTCTGCGCCTGCGCGCGAAGGTCGATGAACGTGAGAAAGCGCTTTTTCATGCCGATGGGCGAGCAGCCACCGCGCAGATAGCCGGTTACATTCGTCAGATCCTTGAGCGGCAGCATCTCCACCCGCTTATTGCCGCTGGCCGCCGCGGCGCGCTTCAGATCCAGCGCCAGAGCGACGGGAATCACAAAAACCGCCGGACCGGTTTTGTCCCCGACGGTTACCAGCGTCTTGAACACCATGTCCTGATCCAGCCCCAGCGCATCCGCCGCGTGGGTGCCGCTCAGATCTTCCAGATCAAACTCGTACTCCCGTGTGTCATAGGATACCTTTGCGGCGTCCAGGAGCCGCATCGCATTGGTTTTTTTCACGTTCATCCGTTCCTTTCGGGAAGTGTTCTTGCGATCGCGTCGGCCAAGTAGGTCATCGACTGGATGGCCTCCATCAGCGTGTTTTCATTGTGGCCGGCCTCGACCAGGATCGATAGCCCCAGATGCTGGTTGTAGCGGCCGTTTTTGACCATCACGTCCTGACAGATTCCAGGCGCCAGCGCGTTGAGCGCGGCGGTCAGCTTCCGGGCGTAGGCCAGGTTTTTCGGAAAATACGCGGGCGCATCATCAAATCCCTTCCCGTTGCCCACCAGCAGCATCAGCTGCGCAACATCCTGCCCGCCCGCCTTCACCGACAGCGTTTTGTAGACCAGGGGGGTATAGGCGTCCCGGTGCAGGTCGATGTACAGGTCAAATGTTTCCGGATAGCTCGCGATGGTTTTGAGCGAGCGCTCGTAGGCGGTGCCCAGGTCGGGCGGTTCGTGGTTGGTCACATCGTGGGTCACGTCGAAGCCACGGTCGGTCAGAAGCCCGTCCAGCACTTCCCCGACCCGGACCACCGAGTGGTTCTGGTCGTCGGTGCGCCACGCCTCGGTTTCATGGTAGCTCTCCCCGGGCGCTTTCCGGTAGGATTCGTTGGTGTGGGTGTGGTAGATCAGGATGGTTCCGCGCGGGGCAGGCTTTGCCGTGGGCTTCGAAATTCGCTTCGAAACCTCCACCAGCAGGCGATCGCCAAACACCACGTCCACTTGCGACGGGGCGGCGGCGGCAAACGCCGCCACCGCCCCGGACGAACTGGCCACCGCTTCTTCAGTAGGCGCGACGGTTGCGGCAGGCGCGGACTGTGCCGGCTCCGGCCCCAGCACTGTGCTGAGAAGAATCACCGCCAGCACCACGGCCATGAGCGTCAGCGCCATGCCCAGCAGCAAACTGGATGCCCGGACGACCTTCAGGCGTATCAAGCGCATCACCCCTTCCCCTTGGGTGATACATCCTATTCGGCCTGAAGAAGGGCTATGCCGGAAGGGTTTCTCCGGATACTTGCCTTTCCTTATGGGCGGCAGATCCAAATAAATCCCAGATCCTTTCATGATATCTGGAGCGCGGCAGGCGCGGCCGCAGGTCGAGCGCTTCAGAAAGTGCCCAGTGCCGCGGCGAAAACCCGCAGCGCCTGCGCCCGCAATGCGAAACTGGTCATGGATTTCCATTGCCCGGTTATGCCAGCGCCTCGCGAATGGCGCGGGCGACGCGCTCGGTCTCCTGCTCCCGGGGCTTCGCGCCGTCAAACTCGATGGGTGATCCCATGACGATGCGCCGCTTCTCGGTTCGCAACGGGATGAACCGCAGGTTTTTACCGGTGGCGCGATGGTAGAGCGAACCCAGTACCAGGTACCCCTCGTACAGCACGCCCATCTGGTCGGAGGAATCCGAATAGTTGACGTCGGGATAGATGATGATCCGCATGCCCGCCTTCAGCGCCTCCAGGGTCCTCCGAAAGGTGGTAACCACACGCGTGGTGGAGCGGTAGACCGGGATCGCGCCCATGGAGCCGCAGAGGCCCGGCACAAGCCAGGACAGAACGCGCGCGGCGGGCAGCGCGAAGGCTTTGGGCCAGCCGGCGCGCCTGGTCAGCGTATAATCAGCGTACTGGCGGTAGCAGGTCTTACGTTCACAGAAAACGCCGAACACCCAGGGATGCACCGGCGCGCTCAGCCAGAGAAGGGTGTCAATGGGGCCTTGCAGGTTTCTGTGGCGGCAAACGTAGATCGCGGGCGCGGGCAGCGCTTCGGGCGGCGGAGACTGGTATGCCCGGAAGAAGATCCGGCCCCAGAATCTAACTCTGGTAAAAAACCTGCCGTACTCCATGCCTCCGGGTTCTCCTTTTCGCATCTCAAATTTCTCGCTTGCTCACAAGCGCCTGCGCGGCGTCCAGCATGTTGGCCGCATGGCGAAGAGAGCTTTCCGGATCGCCCGCGCCGCCGACCAACCTGGATATCTCCTCAATCCGGCCATCGCGGTCAAGTTTACGCACGTTGGAGCCGGTGCGCTCGCCCTCCACAGTCTTTTCAACCAAATAGTGCGCCCCAGCCAGCGCCGCGATCTGCGGAAGGTGCGTGACGCAGATTACCTGCCGTTTTCTGGCGATCGCGGCCATCTTCTCGCCCACCGCCTGCGCCATTCGGCCGGAGACGCCCGTATCCACCTCGTCGAAGATCATCGAATTCACGCCGCCCTCGTCGGCGGAGATGGCCTTGAAAGCCATCATGATGCGCGAAAGCTCACCCCCCGACGCAATGGCGGCCAACGGCTTCACCGGTTCGCCCGGATTGGGAGAGATTAAAAACTGTACGTCGTCCGCGCCGCGCGCGGTTGGCGTGCCAGGCAAGATTTCCACCTCGAAGCGGGTGCGGCCCATGCCCAGGTCCTGAAGCTGATCAATCAGGCGCTCCGAGAGCTTCCGGGCCAGCGCCCGGCGGCTTTCGGTCAGCGCGCGGCAGGCCTCTTCCAGCATTTTTCGGGCTTCGTCCCGCTTTGCCTCCGCTTCGGCGCGCAGCGCGTCGTTTTCAGTCAGTGCCGCGAGGCTCACCTTAGCTTGCTCATAAAAGCTGAGAACATCCGTAAGTTCCGGGCCGTACAACCTTTTAAGCCGTTTCAGCTCGGAAAGCCGGTCGGCGGCGCGCTCCGCGGCCTGCGGATCGTAGT
>CALGYL010000010.1 GCA_937934775.1 uncultured Clostridia bacterium | reverse complement strand
GATCCTGACAAAGCTGATGATCTCCCAGGATTCCGCGCCGCCCAGCGCCCAGGAGGCCGCGGTGAACCGGGCCATCGCCTGCATGCAGCTTCACCTTTCGCAGCCGTTCAGCATCGACATGCTCTCCGGCGAGGTGAATCTGTCAAAGTTCTACCTGATCAAGCTGTTCAGCCGGCATGTGGGCATGACGCCTTATCAATACCTGATTCAATGCCGCATCAACGAGGCCAAGAAGCTTTTGCGGGCCACAGACCACAAGCTGAGCGACATCGCGCAGGCCGTCGGCTTTCAGGATACCAGCAACTTCATCAGGACGTTCACGAAAACAGCCGGGACGACGCCCGCACAATACCGGGGCGGCAGATAGTCGCCCGTATTAAACGGAATCATCATCCCTGCCTTGCAAGCAACTTGATCGCCGCATCCTCGTCCAAAGGCCTGCTGAACAGGTATCCCTGCATCAGGTCGCAGTCGTGATCCAGCAGGTATTGCTTCTGCTCCGGCCTCTCGACGCCCTCGGCGACGACGGAATGCCCCATCCGGTGGGCCATGGCGATGATGTCTCTGGTGATGGCCTGATCGGGGTGCAGGTACAGGAGTCTGTCGATGAAGGATTTGTCGATTTTCAAACTGCTGACCTTCAGATCCCGTTCGCGCGCCAGGGACGAATAGCCCGTTCCGAAATCGTCGATAGAAATTTTCACGCCAAGCTCCATCAGTTTTTCCAGCTTTTCGTTGATGGCGAGGTAGTTGTCCGTGAATACGGACTCGGTAATCTCCAGGCCCAAACGCTCGGGGCCGACCTGGAACCTCTCCAGGGTGTCCGCGAAATCCGAAAGGAATTCGCTGCGCAGGATCTGGATGGCCGAGACGTTCACAAAAATGCGGACTTGCCCGTAGCCCAGCGCCTGAAGCCGCTTCTGGAATGCGCACGCCATCTCCAGCACGTTCTTTCCAATCGGCGAAATCAACTGGGTTTCCTCCGCGATCGGGATGAACTCCAGCGGCGAGACCATGCCGAGCTTATCACTTTGAAAGCGCGCGAGCGCTTCGAACTCCTCCACCCGGTTGGTCTTCAGATTCAGGATGGGCTGGTACTGCAAATAGAGGCGTTCGTATGGAGAGCCGTTCACCACCCGCACCAGCGCTTCCTTGACCTGCGCTTCACGCAGAACCGCGGCTTCCATCTCCCGGTCAAAAAAGCGGATTCCGAAAATCTGCCGCTCGTCCGTGCGCTCCGCCGCCGTCGAGGCGTTCCGGATGATGTTTTCGGCCACGCAGCCGCAGCTTTGGCAGTCGAATTCCAATACTCCGATCCCGCACCCGATGGTGCGCAGAATCTGTATCCCGTCAACCAGGCCGATGATCGTCTGGCAAAACTCCTTCAACTTCTCCGCGCTTTCATAGCGTTTGAAATAAAACGCGAACCGCTCGAAGGAGATCTGAAACAGGTCCCGGTTTTCATCGCTCAGCCGTTCGAGCCCCGCCGCCAGTTCCGTGATGATCCTTTCGCTGAAATTGTAGCCGTAGCTCAGGCTGATGTTGTGGATTTTCTGAAGGCTCAGAAGCACGATTGCCCGCGCGCCTTCCACGCAGTCCGATACGTCTTTTACCAGAATGCTCTCCAGAAACCTTCGGTTGTGAAGCCCGGTGAGGTTGTCGATTTCGCTGATGTGCCTGAGTTTCAGTTCCTGCTCCCTCCGGTCGGTGATGTCGATGATGATTCCCTCGAGCGCCTCCACGCTTCCGCCCCTGCCATAGACGCCCTGGCCCATTTCCAGAACCCATTTACGCTGGCCGGACGCCGAGATGATCTCGTATTCGTACTTGAAGGGCAACTGAAGGGCGAGCACACGCTCCCATTCAGCCCAGAGGGAATCCCGGTATTCCGGTGCGATCAGGTCGTTGAAGGACAAGTCCCTGTTGTCCAGCAGGCTTTCCGCCCGGTACCCCGTCAGCGCATAACAGCCTTCGGAGACGAATCGCATCGTCCACTCGTGGTTGTGATCGCACCGGTATGCCATGCCGGGCAGGTTGGCGAGGAGCACGGACTTACTCCGTTCGCTCTCCCACAGCGCGCCCTCCACCGACTTGCGCTCGGTAATGTCCTGAATCAGGCACAGATGATTGTAGCGGATATCGCTCCTGCGGTTCAGCGGCCCGAGGGTGACCTCCACCCAGACGGCGCTGCCATCCGGCCGGATAAACCGCTTTTCCATCGAGTATCCTTCCGTTTCACCAGCCTGAAAGCGGCGGTACAGCTCCATCTCCCGTATAAGGTCGTCGGGGTGTGTAATCTGGCTCCAGCCCAGCGCGATCAGTTCCTCCCGCGTCCGCCCGGTGATCCGCTCATACGCGGCGTTGAAAACCGTATGATCGCCTTCGCTGCTGAAGGGCCGTTCGCCGTAGGACAGTGCGATTCCGATGGGCGCCTGGTCCAGCAACGTATCCAGCGTCAGGCTGCGCTCGAACAGCGTCTGCTCGTACAGTTTCTGAATCCGTAAAAGTTCAAGGTGGATACCGATCCTGACCCGGAGCGATTCCATGTTGACGGGCTTTCGGATGAAGTCCACCGCGCCCGCCTGCAGGCCGCGAATCTCCTTGTCCAACTCGTCGTAGTTTGTCAGGATGATGGTCCGCATTCGCCTGCTCTGGTCGATGGCCTTCAGTTTTTCGAGCACCTCGAAGCCGTCCATCACCGGCATGTTCAGATCGAGGATGATCAGGTCAATATCCGTATGCGATTCGATCAGGCGCATGGCCTCCAGGCCGTCACGCGCGGTCAAAACGTCGTATTCAGCCAGCATGTTTTTAATGATCAGGCGATCGGTCGCGGAATCGTCAACGATCAGCAGCTTTCCGGCCATATGAATCCTCCTTGTCGCTACCAACATCCATCTCTGGGCCCGCGCATCAACCGCGCGATCAGCCCGGAGGATTCAGCATCTCCCGAATCACATCAAGCAGGCGTGTCAGCATTTTCGAGAATTCGCGTCCCAATGCATCGATGTCTCGCTCGACGCGATCATCCAGTGCTTTCTGAAGGCGTACGGCCAGATCGTACAGCGGCTTTGCGCCGATGCTGCCGGAACCGCTCTTGACCTTGTGGACGATCTCCGCGGCATCCGCGTACCGCGCTTCTCCAATGGCCAAGGCCAAATGATCGGCCGTTTCCAGATTCTCATTCCGGTACTCGTTCAGGATTTGAAGATAAACGCTTTGATCCACGCCCAGATTCCGAAGGCCCGCCGACGCGTTCAGAACTTCCGGTTCAGCGTTCCGGGCGGAATCGCTCTGCCTGAGAATGTCCCGAACGGTCTGGATCAGGCGATCGGGATCAAAGGGCTTACTCAGATAATGCCAGATGCCGCATTGCTCGCATTTCTCCCGGACACCCGTGATCACATCCGCCGTCATCGCGACGATGGGGACGCTCCCGGATCGTTCTCGGATTTCCGCAGCGGCTTCATAGCCGTTCATGACCGGCATGTGCAGGTCCATCAGAATCAGGTCGATTTTATCCCAGTTCTTATCAAACAGTTCCACCGCGATCCGCCCGTTCCCGGCAAGCAGCACCTGAAGGCCCACCTGCTCCAGAAGCGATTTTGCGATCAGCTGATTGGTTTTATTGTCCTCGGCCACCAATACGCAGTGCGGCTTTTCAAACGGAACGGGTTCACGCCCGGCCGGATCGGACGCGTTGGATGCCGCGACCGCTTTCAACTGGAAAATATCTAGGATCGCGTTCAGCAGGATCGACGGGACGATCGGCTTTCCAACGCCGATGTCGACGCCGTGTTCGTCCAACTGATCGAACAGGTCGTCCCGCATCATTGGGAGGAGCATCAAAATCCTGGGTTTTTTGACGATTCTTAAGTTGTCGCTCAACGCATCAACAAATTTAAAACCGCCCTCGGCGGGCGTGTCATAATCGACGATCATCAAATCAAACGGTTTGGCGTACTTTCCGTTGGCGGTTTCCAGCATGCTCAAAGCGCTAAACTGGGAGGTTGTAAGTTCGCAATGCATGCCGAAGGACTCCAGGTAGTTCTGAATCAGGTTCATATTTGAGCCGCTCTTCTCCACGACGAGCGTCTTGACGCCTTTGAAATGGTCGGCGGAAACGTTCTTTTTGTAGTCTTCCTCCCTAACCCTGTCCACTGGGAGGGACAGATGAATGAGGAAACTCGAGCCTTCGTCCACCGTACTGAAGACCTGAATCTGCCCGTCCATCAGGTCCACCAGGTTTTTCACAATGGACAGCCCCAACCCCGTGCCGCCAAAGCGCCGGTTGATGCTGCTGTCGCCCTGCGTGAAGGGTACAAAGAGCTTCTTGACCTGCTCGTCGGACATGCCGATCCCCGTATCCTTCACGGCAAAGGCGAGGTGGTATTTTTCACTTTCCTTCGCCACGAGCCGTATGTCCAGAGAAACCTCGCCCACGCTGGTGAACTTCGCGGCGTTGTTCAGGATGTTGATCAGGATCTGTTCGATCCGCTTCGCGTCGCCGAAAAACCAGTTGGGGATCAGCGGGTCCTTGGATAGTACAAACCCGATTTCCTGCTCGTCAATTTTGTAGGAGACAATGTTGACCACATCCTGAATCACCTGATCCAGGCTGAAGGACGCGATTTCCAGCTCGACTTTACCGGCTTCGATCTTGGAAAAGTCCAGGATGTCGTTGATGATGCCGAGCATGTTGGTAGACGACTGGGTGATCCTGTCCACGTACATCTTCTGTGTCAGCGTAACGTTTGTTTTTTTCAAAAGGTACGCCATGCCGATGATCCCGTTCAGCGGCGTCCGGATCTCGTGGGACATCCTCGCCAGGAAGTTGGACTTGAACTTGTTCGCCTCGTCCGCCTCGCGCTTGGCGTTTTCCAGATCGGCCTGAATCTGCCTGCGCTTCGCAATTTCCCTTCTCAGGCGGATGATCCAGAAGGCGGAGACGATCAGAATGATGGCGACAACGGCGCCGGCAATCACCAATAGCCGGATGATCCCGGTATAGTCGGCGCTCTCCGAAACGCTGACCCACCGGTTGCGGATTGCGATTTTGCTCTCTTCGTCCATCGCGCCCAATGCCTTGTTGATGATCCCGACCAGTTCCGGCCAGTCGTCCCGCACGGCGAAATACAGGGATTGCGGCTCCTGCGCATGGATGGGAATATACTTCAGGCTCGTGATGCCCTGGGCTTTGGCCAGATAGTTCGACGTCGCCAGATTGCCGACAAAAACAGCCTCTCTCCCGTCCGCGACCGCGCGGAGCGCTTCCTCCACATCGGTATACAGGCTCAGTTTGATCTGACTGTATTCGGACAGAAAGCTGTGATGCGAGCTGTTGCGCTGCACAGCGACGGTCTTTCCAAACAGGTCTTCAAAAGATTTTATATCGGTATTGTCCCGGTTGACAAACATGACTCTTTGGAAGGAGATGTACGCGTCGGAAAACAGAAAATACCGCTCGCGCTGCTGCGTCTTGGAAACGCACGGCAGGACATCCAGTTTTCTTTCCACCGCGTTTTCATACGCTTCCGACCACGTGAGGCCGCTCGCAACCTCGAACTTCAGGCCCGTCCCCCTGGAGATCCAGTCGATGTAGTCCGCGGCGATGCCCTTGTATA
This sequence comes from uncultured Clostridia bacterium, assembly GCA_937934775.1. Taxonomy (GTDB): domain Bacteria; phylum Bacillota; class Clostridia; order Christensenellales; family Aristaeellaceae; genus JAEZHK01. The sequence continues at coordinate 1,244 of CALGYL010000010.1, read as the reverse complement.
CGCCGTCCGAGTCAAAAAACTCATAGGGAATGAACTCCGGGTCGACGCCGAGATGGATGGTCGGATGATCCTTGATGAATTGAATTTCGGCGGCCGTCAGATCAAGCTTTGGCAAATCGGCCGGCGTGGTCTGCGCCGCCTGGCCGGTTCCACCCCATAGGACAATCGTTCCGAGCAGGATCAGCAGCGTCAGGCAAGCGGCACGAAGTGCGGAACCTTTCATGGCATGAGCCTCCCCATCCAAGGATGCCAGACTGCGTCCAACTATTGCCCCTGTAGAATCGCATTCCCTTTCTTTTCCACGGCGCTCAGGAATGCTTCGATCGAAAGTTCCCCCTTCATGACCCGATGGAGGCCCGGCGCGTACACCGTGTCCTTCACCGTCTGCCAGGCCGGAACCGGCACATCCACGCTGGGATTTCCAAACCCTTCGATGAAGGTCAGATACTCCGGATGGTTCAGGATGATCTGGCTATCCGCCATGTCGAAGCGAATCGGCGTCCGGAATGGGTAATAGGCGTCGTGCTCGGGGCTGTATTCGCCCTTCATGATTTCCTCCTGCGCTTCCTTGGAAATCATGTAGCGCATGAACCGGAACGCCGCCTGCCGCCCTTTTTCGCTCATGCCCGACGATACGGCCAGCATCAGCGGACCGACCTCCGAGCATAACCCGATGTTCTTCAGCGGCAGAATCCCCACCTCAAACGGAGCGCCGTTTTTTGCGATGTCCGTCACACCCCAGATCCCAAGGATCTCAAAGGCAATCTCCTGCGACCGGAAGCAGTTCATGACCTCCACCGCCGTATCGTTCACCCAGGTCGGCTGGGCGTTCGCCCCCAGAACGTCCCGGTACAGCTTCAGCGCCTCGGCGGATTTTTCGTTGTTGACGGTGACCGCCTTTCCGTCGCCGCTCACAAGGCTCGAGCCGAAGCCGTAGATGAACTGGTTGACCATCCAGGAAACGTCGTTGCTCTCGGCGCCCACCAGCCCCAGGCCCCCAACGCCGGTCTTTTCTTTGACCGCGCGGATCGCCTCCAAAAAGTCGTCCATATCCAAAATGGACTCCGCCCGGACGCCGGCTTTCTCCAATAGGCCCTTGTTGTAGAGCAGGCACATCGAATGGCCCAGCCACGGAATCCCGAATGTCTTTCCGCCCACGCCGCCAAGCGTCCATACTTCTTTGAAAAAAAAAATCCTTTTCATCCGCAAACGCTTCGGTCAGATCCGCAAGATACCCTAGATCG
>CALGYL010000009.1 GCA_937934775.1 uncultured Clostridia bacterium | reverse complement strand
CTGCCGTCGGCTCAGGCGTCGGCTCAGCGGTTGGTTCCGCTGTGGGCGTCGGCTCTGCCGTCGGCTCAGGCGTCGGCTCAGCGGTTGGTTCCGCTGTGGGCGTCGGCTCCGGAGTCGGCGTCATCTCTGGCGTCGGAGCCGCGACCGGCAGTTTGGGCGGCGCAGGTTGGATGACCTCCGGCGTCACTGTCGGCTCCGGCGTGGGCTCTTCTGTGATTTCCGGCGTCGCCTCAAGGGTTGGCTCAACCGTCGGCTCCGGCGTGAGTTCAGGCGTCGGCTCCGGCGTCGGTTCTTCGGTTGGCTCGGACGTCGCTTCGGAAACGCTTGACAATGGCATAAGAAGTACGTCCCCGTTTTCTCCGGCGGCGATGGCTTCTTTACTTTTCTTCGCTTTGGACTGGTATTGCTGCGCCTGATCGGCATCCAGCGTCAATAGCGCTTCCGGCGGCATGTAGCCTGTGACGGCCTGGCCATCCAGGTTCACAAGCACAACCGCGGCGCCGGTATCGGCGTCGAGGTTGTTCAGGAAGACCACGTCGCCCTCCGCGACATCCGCGAGGGGCTGCGTTAAGAGCGCGTCCGAATAAACAGACACCCCCTGCGTCGCCTGCGCATAACCGCCGACGGCTTCCTCCTGCTGGCCTTCGTCGGACGCGGGCTGCTGTGTCTCCTGCGCCTGATTCTGGCCGGATTCTGCAAATACAGGCGCGACCGGCACACCCACCGCGAGCAACGTCGCGAGCCAGACTGCGGCGATACGTAAAGTTATCCGCTTGCCCTTCATGGTAACACCTCCAGCGAGTTGGGGTGCGTCCGGCTCCCGCGGCCGTCAGATGGAAACCTGCGGCTGCGGGGCAAACCAGTTGTCACTTTTCTTAGACGTTTCCGCCAGGAAATTGGTTTCTCCTATTTAAACTTCGGCAGCGCATCAACCGTGCGCTCCCACTGTTCGATCGTTCGGTCGCACCAGTCGTCGAATTCCGGATCAGGCGTCTGACATTCCGGATGGCTCAGGATGGAGTCAAGCGCGATGCGCGCACCCTCGTCAAACCGCGTGGCGGCGATGTAGTCGGGCACGGCGCGCTTGATTTTGGCGTTGTCAAAGAGGACGCTGTTGGCCTTGTCTCCGGTCAGCGCGCCCACCCACTCCGGGTTCAGCGCACCCAGGACGTCCGACGGAATGTGCGTAAGCTTCGTCTCCACGCCCAGCGCCGAAGCGATGATCCCATACACCTGGTTCCATGTCAGCGACTCATCGGAGGTGATCTGGTAGGTCTCCCCGATGACGTGGACATTGCCCATCAGCCCGACGAACCCCCAGGCGAAGTCCTCGCTCCATGTGAGCGTCCAAAGGGACGTGCCGTCGCCAGGCACGATCACTTTTTTGCCCTGCCGGATGCGCTCGATCACCTGATAGGACCCCTTTTCCCCGTGCAGCGCCACCGGAAGCGACCGCTCGCAATAGGTGTGGCTGGGGCGCACGATGGTGACCGGGAAGCCCTTTTGACGGTAAAGGTCCATCAGCAGCGATTCGCAGTCGATCTTGTCGCGGGAATACTGCCAGTAGGGGTTGTGAAGCGGCGTACTTTCGGTGATGAAGGGACTGTTCAGCGGCTTCTGGTAAGCTGAAGCCGAGCTGATGAAGATGTACTGACGGGTTTTTCCGGAGAACAGCCGGAAATCCCGCTCCACCTGATCGGGCGTAAAGGCGATGAAATCGACCACCACGTCAAAGCGAAGCCCGGAGAGCTTCTCCCGCACGTCCGCTTCATCCCGGATGTCCGCCTGAATCCCGACCGCGCCTTCCGGCAACTCGCGGCTGCCCCGGTTAAGCAGATACAGTTCCCAATTCTGCAGAAGGACCAGATCCGTAATGGCACTGCTGATGGTGCCGGTGCCGCCGACAAAAAGGGCTTTCATCATGATTCCCTCCTGATGCCTGTTTTCACAAATATATCATCGGTCCGTGTTTGTGTCAACCGTGTGCGGCATGGAATGCGCGGTCTTCGCGGCAGGCGACGTGCCGCGGTGGCATCAGGGGCCAGTTTCCGCTTTCTTGCGGCTTTCATCCGGTTTGCTCCGTGACCGCTGTGCCCGTTCAGGCCATCTGGAAACCACCGGCTTTTCTGCGCCAAATTCTCGCGTCTAGCGCAAACCCTCTTTCGTTTTCAACGGATTTGTATTATCATGCAAGGTATCCATCAAGAAAACAGGCGTGTCCGTTCGCGGCATCGCCAAGACTTCAAGGAGGCCGCCATGCCCAAAATTGTGATTCTGGACGGTTACACCGAAAACCCCGGTGACCTGAGCTGGGCCGGATTTGAGGCGTTGGGAGAGCTCAGCGTGTACGACCGCACCGCGCCGGGCGAGACCGCCAGGCGCATTGGGGATGCGGAAATCGCCTATACCAACAAGACGGCGATCAGCCGGGAAGTGCTCCTCGCCTGCCCAAACCTGCGCTTCATCGGCGTACTGGCCACCGGATACAACGTTGTGGATGTGGCCGCCGCAAAAGAACGGGGGATTCTGGTCGCCAACATCCCCTCCTACGGAACCTTCGCGGTGGCGCAGTATGTTTTCGCGCTGCTGCTTGAAATCTGCCACCGGGTGCAGCGGCACAGCGACGCCGTCTACGCCGGCCGCTGGACGGCGAGCGCCGACTTCTGCTTCTGGGATTCTCCGCTGATCGAACTGGCCGGGAAGACGATGGGCATCGTCGGCTTTGGGCGCATCGGCCAGGCGACCGCCCGCATCGCAAAGGCGTTTGGCATGCATGTCCTGGCCCACAGCAGGACGGTGACGGACGAAGGCCGGGTCCTTGCCGAATACGTGACGCTGGAAGAATTGTACGCCCGTTCGGACGTGATCTCGCTGCACTGCCCGCTGACGGACGAAACCCGAGGCATGATCAACCGCGGCACCCTCGAAGCGATGAAGGACGGCGTGATCCTGATCAACACCGGCCGCGGTCCGCTGGTCGCGGAGCAGGATCTCGCGGACGCGCTGAACAGCGGCAAGGTCTACGCTGCTGGCGTCGACGTGGTGAGCGAGGAGCCCATCCGGGGGGACAATCCCCTCCTGACCGCGGAGAATTGCCTCATTACGCCCCACATCGCCTGGGCGCCCAAGGAATCCCGCCAGCGGCTGATGGACATCGCGGTGGACAACCTGCGTCAGTTCCTGAGCGGAACCCCGGTTAACATCGTAAACCGCTGAATGAAATACCGCACCCTGCCGGATTTCTGGCGGGTGCGGTTTGTTTTTTGAGGTTATTACCCGCGCTGCGCGGTTCGGGCAAGGAACTTTTCACGATTTACGACCGCGCGGGCGTGTTCGCCTTCGCCGATCTCGCCTGCCTCGTCGAAGACGGTAACTTTAAAAACCAGTTTCCGCCCGTCCGCCTGGATCAGCTCGCTCTCGGCGCGAACGCTTCGCCCAAGCGCGGTGGCGGCGTTGTGGCGGATGTTCAGTGACACCCCCACCGTGGTCTCCCCTTCGTTCAGGTATGGCGCGACCGACCGGCTGGCGGCGGCCTCCATCAGCGCCACCATGGAGGGCGTCGCAAACACCGGACAATCGCCGCTGCCCATTTTTTCGGCAGTGTTTTCCAGCGTGACGAACGCCTCCGCGCTTCCCTTAATCCCCAGAACTATCATTTCAATTCTCCCCCTTTTCGTCGCACGCGCCTTGACGCACGTGTTCCTTTATGATACACTTTTTCCAAGTGAATAGCCAGCGCAAACGCACGAAAGTGTCGGCGTTTAACGCCGAGGGAACACGGATGAAAATTCCGGGCTAGCCCAGTAACCGTGAAGCTGACGAAAGGACAGAATGTCACTGCCCCGATGGGCGGGAAGACGTCCGAGTAGGATGAAGCCAAGCCGGGAGACCTGATGCGCCTTATATGCTCCTGGGGATGGGTCTATTTTGTATCCCTCCAGCGCATGGAGGGATTTTATATCCCCCGCTGTTCACAAAACAATGGGAGGGTTTTTTATGCTCAAACGAACGCTGTCCCTGATCGTCACCCTATGCCTTCTTCTGTCTTTCTGCGCAACGGCTGAAATCCAGTCCACCGACATGCTGGGCCGCGCCCACACGTTCCAGGCACCCGCATCCCGCGTGGTGGCGCTCTCCGCCGCCGAATGTGAGATTCTCTACGCGCTGGGCGCTGGTTCCACGCTGGTTGGCCGCGGCGAGTACTGCGACTACCCGGAAGACGCGCTCTCCGCGCCGGTTCTTGGCTCCGGCGGTAACACCAACATTGAGGAAATACTGGCGCTGAAACCGGAACTCGTCCTGATGAACTCCATGGCCCAGCCGCTGGAGCAGGTGGAGGCCATCGAAAAGGCGGGCGCGCCGGTGTTTGTCACCCAAGCGACCAACTTTCAGAGCGTCTACACCGCCATCACCGGCATCGGCCAAGCGGTCGGCAAGGATCAGGAGGCGCAGACACTGGTTGACGGCATGAAAGCTTCCTTCGAAGCGCTCAAGGCCAAAGTGCCCGCTTCCGACAAGCCCAAGACGGTGTACTTTGAAGTCTCTCCGCTGCAGTACGGGCTGTGGACGGGCGGCAAGAATACCTTTATGAACGAGATGGCGGAAATGCTGGGCCTGAAAAACATCTTTGACGATGTGGACGGCTGGGCGGAGGTCTCTCAGGAGCAGGTCATCGCCCGAAACCCGGATCTGATCGTCACGGTCACCATGTACTTTGGCGAAGGCCCCAAGCCCGATGAGGAAATCGCCTCCCGCGCCGGCTGGGAAGGCATCACCGCAGTCAAGGAAGCCAAAATTCTGGTCGCCGACAACAACGCCATGACCCGGCCCGGCCCGAGGCTGGCCGAAGCTGCCCAGTCCCTCTACGACTTCGCGTATGGCAACTAAGAAGACCCGCGCGGGGTTTTCGCCCCTGCAGTATGGTCTGATGTCGGCGGCGGCGCTTGCGACGCTCCTGTTCTGCGTTTGCGCGGGCAGCGTCTACGTGCCGCCGCTGGAGGCACTTTCCGCCATCCTGGGCCGCGCGGAGGCCGGCATGAACGCTTCGATCATCCTGAACGTCCGGCTCCCCCGGGTGCTTTCGGTGATGCTCTCGGGCGCGATGCTCTCGCTGTCCGGCGGTGCGATGCAGGGGCTTCTTCGAAATCCGCTGGCGGACGGCTCCACCTTCGGCGTATCGGCGGGCGCGTCACTGGGCGCGACGCTGGCCATCGCGCTGGGCCTTTCGATCCCCGGCGTCACCGGCGGCGCCACCTCCATCATGGCGGTGGTGTTCGCGTTTTTTTCACTCGCGCTGATTCTGGGCCTCGCGGGCAGGCTGGACGGCACGCTGTCCACCAACACAATCATCCTGGTGGGCGTGATCTTCACCATGTTCGCCCACGCGCTGATCAGCCTTATCGTCACCTTCGCGGGCGACAAAGTGCGCTCCATCATGTTCTGGACGATGGGCTCGCTTGCGGGCAGTTCCTTTCGGGACGTCGCGTGGCTGGGCGTGTCGCTCGCGGTATTCGGTGCGGCGATTCTGCGGTTTTCCAGTGAGCTCAACGCCTTCGCGCTGGGCGAGGAAAACGCCAGAAGCATCGGCGTCGATGTAAAGCGGGTCAAGCGCTGGGTGCTGATCGCGGTGTCCGCGCTGATTGGCGTCAGCGTATCGGTGGGCGGCACCATCGGCTTTGTGGGCCTTGTGGTGCCCCACATGACGCGCATGGTGGTGGGCCCAGATCACCGGAAGTTGCTGCCCGCATCGGTGTTCGCTGGCGGCGTGTTTTTGATGCTGGCGGACCTGATGAGCCGCGTGATTTTAAAACCGCTGGAATTGCCCATCGGCGTCATCACGTCGTTTATCGGTTCCATCGCCTTTGTATACATTTTCTTCAAGACCAGAAAGGCGTAGGCAATGCGATTGGAAGTCAGGGACCTTTCGGTCCGTTACGGCAAGCTGACGGTGGTGGATCGGGCATCCTTTTTCGTGGATGCGGGGCGATGGTTAATGATCGTCGGCCCCAATGGCGCGGGAAAATCGACGCTGCTCAACGCCGTCGCACAGATCATCCCCCATGAGGGACAGGTGATGATGGACAGCGAAGCGCTATCTAGGCTCAAGCCCGCGGTGATGGCACGAAAGCTGGGGCTCCTCTCGCAGTCTCATTCGGTGGGCTACGCCTTTACTGTGGATCAGATCGTACGTTTGGGCCGCTACGCCTACCGCGGCGGCCTGTTTTCCGATCCCGGCGCGGATAACGAAGCGCAGGTGGAAAAGGCGCTCGCCGCCACCGGCATGACGCCTTTCCGCGATCACTCGGTGCTTACGCTGTCGGGCGGCGAACTGCAAAGAGCGTTCCTCGCGCAGCTTCTGGCTCAGGACCCACAGCTGCTGTTGCTGGACGAGCCGACAAACCACCTGGATCTGGTCTACCAGAAGGAAGTTTTTCAGCTGATTGGCGAATGGATCCGGAAGACTGGCCGGTCGGTCATCTCGGTGGTTCACGATCTGAGCCTTGCCCGGGCCTACGGCGACGAGGCGCTTTTGATGCAGCACGGCCAGATCATCGCGCGCGGCGATGCAAAAAGCGCGCTGTCCGATGAAAACCTCTCCTCCGCCTACGGCATGGACGTGCGCGCCTGGATGCGGGGGCTGTACGAGCAGTGGGCGTAAACACCGCCCATTTGCGCCGCTCACATTCCACTTACGCGCCAGCCTGAGACGCGGGACGTGGAAGACGGCGGTGACGAACCTTTTCCAGACGGAGAGCGACCCAGTCAGGGAGAAATTGGGGCCGCCGCAAGAGAAAGTTATCCATTGGTTGGACTGCTAGAAGATCGGAAGAGCGTCGTGTAGGGAAAGAGTGTAGATCTCGGTGGTCG
>CALGYL010000008.1 GCA_937934775.1 uncultured Clostridia bacterium | reverse complement strand
GATGATCGCACCGAAATCGGCGTGGCGAAGAAGTTCGCGGAAACCTACAGGGATCAGCTGTTGTTTGTCCCAGCGCTCGGCTGGTGTGCCTGGAATGGCAAGGTTTGGGAGCTCGGGGTCAAGGAAAAGGCACTCCTCCTTTACCAGGAGCTCGCCGACAACATCCTGGACGAAGCCACGAAAACTGTCCAACAGCGCACCGGCGATGCGCAGGCCGAAGCTCTCTTGAACTTCGCCCAGAAGATCCGCACGGCCCGCTGGGAGTCTTCGGTGCTGACGCTCGCAGCCCCCTACCTTCCGGCGCGCGTCGAGGATTTTGACAGCGATCCGTGGACACTGAATACACCAGGCGGCCTCGTCAACCTCAAGAACGGTGCGGTCAAGCCCCACGATCCCAAGGCGATGTGCTCCATGATTACGAGCGCCGACCCGACGGTCGTCCAACCTTGTGCGAAGTGGAAGGAATTCCTGAAGTGCGTGACCTGCCAAGATCCACAGCTTGAGCACTACCTGCAGGCTCTATTTGGTATGGCGGCCGTCGGGAAGATTTATCAGGAGGGTTTCGCATTGTTCTTCGGTGGTGGTGCCAACGGCAAGTCCACCCTATGCAATCCGATCCGAGCGGTACTGGGCAATTATGCGACGACGATCGCCCCTGAGATCTTCATGGTCTCGAAGAACCGTGACGAAGTACGAGGTCTGGCAGGGTTACGAGGCAAGCGCCTTGTCCTATCCAGTGAAAGCGAAGAAGGGCAGCGCCTGAGCGCGTCGATCGTTAAGCGGCTGGCCTCGACCGATCGCATCAGAGCGCGAGAGTTATATAAGGAAGAATTTGACTTCGCGCCTACCCACACGCTGGTCATGTTTACAAACCATTTGCCGAAGATCAGCGGCATTGATCACGGTATCTGGCGACGCATCCACGCCATCCCGTTCGACGCCAGATTTGATGGCGAAGGCACGAAACCGCACCCGAATTACGGGGACCTACTACTGCGGGAAGAAGAGAGCGCAATTCTCCGCTGGCTGATCGACGGCGCACGGATGTTCCACGCGAACGGGAATCGCCTGCCTGACGAGCCCAGACGAGTGCGCCAAGCGACCGAGGCCTACCGCGCTGGTGAGGACTGGCTCAGTAATTTTCTTGATGAGTGCTGCGAAGTCAACCAGAGCTACTGTGTTGCCGGTGGGTCGCTCAACGAAGCCTACCGCCAATGGGCTAATTCCAACGGCGAATATGCCCGTCGTACCCAGGACTTCGCGCAGGCGCTGGAGGCCGCCGGGTTTACCCGGAGAAAAACCATGCACGGAAGGTATTGGGATGGCTTGAAGCTGGTCCCCCAGCGATGCGCCTATGCTTATCAGAGCTCGTAAGGTTTGTCCTTATCCGCTCCATGACACATGATGACACATCAGCGGTAAAGTTCCCTATGGAAGTCCCTAAGGACACTTTGTCCTGCATGAGTCATCATGTGTCATAACCGCCTACAGCCCCCTATCAACTGATGATCTGATACCGGAGAGACCCCCTCGGGGGCCCTGGATTTTGAAAGGAGAAGACTATGCTGAACTACTTTGTCGATTTCGTGGATTCCACTGGTGAGGATCGCCTTTCGATCTATCAGTTTTCTGGCAAACCGGGCGTGATGGATTCCCTTGGTTCGGATTTGATGCAGCTTTTCAAAGACGAAGGGTATAAGGTTAGGAAGTTTGTCTGCGTCCAAGGTCCCTTCTCGAAACGGGAAATTGACGTGATGGCGAAACACTGGGATACGTCAGGTTTTCCTACCTCTGCCAAGCTGCTATATCCGAAATGTTGAGGATAATCGCTTGGCGGGGTTGCCTAAGCAACTCCGCCAAGCAAGGGCTCGCTATGATGCCGTCCCCCCGGAGATCATTAGTATGAATTCACGGTGTACCGAAGGCTCAGGGGTAAGGGGGCCAAATATCTGGCACATTAACATGGTGAAGCGTTTGGGAGTGCCGCTCAACCGGTCGGGAAACTGGAGGAGGGGGGGTAGGCAAAATGGCCGAAACGATGACTGGCAAGCATCGTCCAGACCCTCGTCCTACTCGATAAAGGCGCCCTTGAAAGCATTCAGAATTGACGCAATATCCATCAAAAACGAACGCCGAAACTACGGCATACAAGGGGTGAAACCATGGTCCGAACGATCTATCATGCTGTCACTGGTTCTTCGGATGGCAGGAAAGTGACAGCAGGAGGAAAGAAAGTGTCGATCATCCATCTACAGCTCGGAAAAATCACCAGGCGGTCCGACGGGCGGTTCCAGGCGGGATACCGTGACGTTGACGGAACGAGGAAATTCATCACGTGCAGAACGGAGGAGGAAGTGTTGGCGCGCTTCCAGGCGCTTAAGCCGGCAGTGGAGACAGAGGCGGAGACCGGCTCGAATTGCGAGCAGGCGAATGCTGATACGCAGATTTCGGCGCCTGTAATGCTTGGTACAGCCACGCCTGATAAGGGGATGCTGCTGGCTGACTACGCGCTCAACTGGCTAGAGACGTACAAGAAGGGCAAAATCCGGCCCAGCTCCTACGAGCGGTACCAGTTCTGCTTGCAGCTCTTATGCAAGGACGAGATTGCCCATCTGGACATCAGGGAGATCCGGCTGGAGCATGTCCAGGGGTACGTCAACCGCCTGGAAGATATGAGCGCGTCCACCATCAAGAAGCAGAAGCTGCTCTTGAGCCAGGTGCTGGAGCACGCGGTGTTGACCGATTTGGTTCAGCGCAACCCCGTGCAGGGCGTACAGATGCCAGCCATGAGTCACAATACCAGGCTGATCTTTCCATACGAAAAAGACGAGCAGGAAAAGTTGGTGGCCGCTTTCACCAAGGAGCTGAGCAGCAGGCCCCATTTTCGTTATGGTTGGGGATGCGTCCTCATCTTGGAGACCGGCCTCCGTGCCGGCGAAGCACTGGCGCTTGAGTGGTTCGATATCGACGAGGAAAAGCGGACCCTGAAGGTCTCCAAAAACATGGTCCGAGTTGATGGCAAGAACCTCGTTCAGCGCACCACGAAGACGGCGTCCGGTAAGCGTACAATCCCGCTCAATGCAAGGGCGATGGACGCCGTGCAGCATCTCAAGGCCCAGCAGGTGGCGGGCTGCCCCTTCGTGTTCGCAACCCAGACCGGGGAGCACGTCAGTTACAGGCACCTATTGGCCACGATGGAGAAGGCCTGCGAGGCGGCGGGTGTGGAGCATCGGGGCCTGCACGCGCTGAGGCATAGCTTTGCTTCCAACCTGTACGCCCGGGGCGTTGAAATCAAGGTTATCTCCAAGTTGTTAGGGCACGCCAGCACGCAGATCACATACGATCGGTACGTCCACTTATTCGAGGGCGATATCGACGACACACTCCGGCAGGCGGTCGGGGCGTAAAAAAGGGGAAGGATGGGCTGCCTGCCAATGTAGGGCTGACCGATTGATATTTCCGCAGCGGCATCATCAGCATCTCCGCGCTGACAAGCGTAGCCGTTCCTCCAAAATTGTACGGATGGTCGCCGCCGAAGCCGCTTTCGCTTGACATCCCACGGCGGGGCCGGTACAATTGCTATAAAATGGGAGCGGGGCGGTGCTTTGAGCGCCGCAGAGGTGTCGCGTGAAAAAAGGAAGCGTCTGGATCATCCTATGCGCCCTGCTCGCCCTGGTGTGGCCTTTTTATGCCGACGGCGAAACCCCTCTTCCCTGCGACTGGAGCATGGCTGTAAGCGGCACGGACCAGCGCAACGTTGAGGGGTTTGTGTTCATTTATACGCTGGATCTGGCCGCTGAAAAGACGGGCGGGACGACCGAAGAAGGCTCCTACACCGGCGCAGCGCGGCTGAAGATGACCTTTGACGCGTCGCAGACCTCGAAGATATCGGGTCTCGATGTTTCGGGCTTTGTGGACATGGACATGGCCCAGGACTCGTTCGGTTTTGAGGTCGTGGGGTACGACGAGGAAACCTACTCCGACTTCGGCGGCGGGGACACACTGGCCCCGCTCACGCGGTACGATTCCATGGCGCTCGTCAACCTGACGGTTTCGACGACGGGTGATCACGACGTGTCCTCAAGTCTAGGTGAGGCTTCCGGCGAGTACATCGACGAGCAGTCCACGCTCCCGATGAAAATCGCCATCGAGGGCGGGCAGGTCACCGTTTCTATCGATGTGCCCTGGTTCTACGGGACGTTCCACGGAATGGTCACGGGAACCCCGCAGTGAGTTCAAGCATATTTTTTCGCCTCGGCATTGCAGACGTAGAAGCCGTCGGACGCCGTCTATGCCTGTGCCTGTCAGAGCGGAAACATCTACGCTGAGGGCCAGGGTTGGCAATGGATGCGGCCAGAATAGCTTTGAACCGGTGCTTTCGCCTGAGACGGGCCTGACGCATGGGCGGAAGGGAAGGTTGAAGGCAAGCCGCTTCCTCTTTGGATTCCTTGCGCTACACATAGAATTGGTTTAGAACGAAAAGAAAACACATGTCAAAGATCCCCTCCGGAGTCATCTTGTCCGCATTCAATGTGAATGCATGCACATGACAGATGCAGCCCGATCGAGCAATGACTCGATCTGCGATGTCAGTGCAAACGAATTGGAAGACGGTTGCATGTACTGATGCACACCGTCAGGCTGCGGAACGAACAGCGTTTCACCTTTTTCCGTCACGACGATACGGCCGAGGGTGGATCGCGGCAGCAGCGCCTCCTCCCCCAGCACCGCGGCGATCACGGTGACCAAATCCCAACTGGGCCGGAGCATACAACCATTGGTATACAGCCGGTAGCTGAGGGAGACCGGGTTGTCCGGGTACTTTTCTAGCGACGCGCCGGTCAGGATGTTCTCACCCACCTCGAACGGGCAGAGGAGAATTGGGGAGGGCCAATCACGGATGACACGCTTCGCGGCGGAGATGTCCTGCTCCACGTTCCACTCGGCAAAGCGCTTGTCCGCTTGGAACGAGCCGGCCATTGCCACCAGCCTTTGCACCTTGGATTCAATCAGCTCCCGGCACGCCTCGTCCGCGAGTGCGGCGGCTAGGTTGTTCATCGGGCCGATGGCGATCATCGTGACCGAACGGTCCGGTACGGGGGAGAGCGCCGCGCGTAGTACCTCCACCGCGCCTGGTTGCTCTGCGACCTCTGGAAAATCGTGGGGGAATTCGCGCGCCACACTGGGGGTGTAGACGAGCGCGGCCCCGGTTGAGAGGAAATTCGTATTCTTGCAGGTGCCGATGGGCACGCGCCGGCCGAAGCAACGGTTGATCGCGGAGATTGTTGGAACGCCAAAGGGGCTGCCGGTGCAATGGGTGACAGCCAGAAGTTCGCAGGCACCCTCGTCGCACAGCAGGTTTAAAATGACCAGCGCGCCGGTGTCGTCGCAGTCCGGGCCGATGTCGGTGTCCAGAATGACCCGCATTTTTTCCATGCTCAGCTTTCCTTCCCGCCCCGGTACTCTCGAGGGCTGACGCCGTAAAATTTCTTGAACACGTTGCTCAGGTAGCTGGGTTCTCCAAAGCCGGTGCGCTCGGCGATTTCGTAGAGTTTCAGGTCGGTGTCGCGGAGCAGTTGCGCCGCCGCCTTGACGCGCACGCTAATCACGTAGTCCTGGTAGTTGATTCCCAGTGTTTGCTTAAAGAGCCGGCTCACCTGAAACTTGTTGATGAAAAAGCGCTGCGCGACGTCCTCCTGGGAGAGGTCGTCCGCATAGTGCTTGTCGATGTAGCCCTTGATGGAACGAACGATCTCCTCGTCGCTGTCGGCCCGGGTTTCGGTGTAGAGCAGTGATGGGTTTTCTCGGAGGATCGCGTCGCGGAGCGCGCTCAGCTTTTCCTCAAACTCTTTGGGGTCTATAGGCTTGAGGATGTAGTCGGCCACGCCATACTGGAGCGCCTGCCGTGCGTAATTGAATTCGCCGTAGGCGCTCAGCAGCAGCACCTTGGGCATGAACGCCTGCTCTTCCTTGATTTTTTTGAGGAGGCCGAAGCCGTCCAGTACCGGCATTTGGATGTCCAGCACCATGACCTCCGGCCGGCTGGAAAGGATCAGCCGGTAAGCCTGCGCGCCATTTTCGGCGTGCAGCACCCGCTCAAAGCCCAGCGCCTGAAGGTCCAGCGCCTTTTCCAAATACAGGTGCACCGACTGCTGGTCGTCCACGATCAGTAGCTTCACCGGCGGACCTCCTTTTGGGTCAGCGGCAATTCCAAGGTGACTTCCGTACCCTCGCCCATTTGGGAGCGGATTTCCATCCGGCCCTCGCCATGGGCGGCAATCATCAGCCGGGTGTAGACGTTATTCAGCCCCACGCCCGCATCCGACAGACGCGGCCCGGACAGGCCGGCCATTACCCGATCCAGCTGTTCCTTCGTCATGCCGCGCCCGTTGTCCCGGATGCGGATGACCAACCTTCCGCCTTCGCTCCGGGCGGAGATATCGATCAGCGACCGCTGCGGGTTGTCCTGAAACGCGTGCTTCAGGCAGTTTTCCACCACGGGCTGAAGCAAAAGCCTTGGGATTTCGTTTCCCTCCGCCGCCGGGTCAACGTTCAGGCGCACGTCCAGCCGACCCGCGTACTTGCGGGCGAACAGCGAAAGGTAGTCCCCGAGGTATTCCATCTCCCGCTCCAGCGGCACGCTGGGGTGGTCATTGTCCATCGCGTAGCGGAGCAGCCGGCTCAGCGATACGATGATCCCGTCCGCCGCCTCGAAATTCTTGTAGAGCATCTCCGTCTGCAGCAGCTGCAGCGTGTTGAACAGGAAGTGCGGCTGAATCTGCGCCTGCAGCGCGGAAAGACGCGAGCGCTCCAGTTGCAGCTGGGATAGGTAGTCTCGCTCGATCATTGCCTGAAGCCTTATGAGC
>CALGYL010000007.1 GCA_937934775.1 uncultured Clostridia bacterium | reverse complement strand
AGAAGGAGCAGGCGCGCACCACCGCCATCATTTGTTCCATGACCCGCATGGAGCGCAGGAATCCGGACATCTTGAACGCTTCCCGCAAGCGCCGCATCGCGGCCGGCGCGGGCACGACCGTGCAGGAGGTCAACCTGCTTATCAAGCGGTTTGAACAGTCCCGTCAGCTGATGAAACAGATGATGGGCGGCAAGTTCGGAAAGGGTAGAATGCCCTTTGGGTTCAAATAGAGGCGCGTAGGGATTCGCGTTCGCGCCGGTCAAAGCCATAGGATAGCCCCGCAGTATTGCGTTCGCTATAATTTCAGAATGTATAGGAGAGAAACACCATGGTCAAGATTCGCCTCAAGAGGATGGGCATGAAGAAGCAGCCGTTCTATCGCATCGTCGTCACCGACAGCCGGTCCGCCCGCGACGGCCGTTTCATCGAAGAAATTGGTTTCTACAATCCGCTGTCTGAGCCCGTTGAAATCAAGATCGACCAGGAACGCGCCAAGTACTGGCTCGGCAACGGCGCCCAGCCCACCGATACCACGCGCGGCCTGCTCAAGAAGGGCGGCGTGCTGTAAGGCGCGCCGGAAGGTGACAAGATGCTGGAACTGGTGAAATACGTCGCTATGGCGCTGGTTGAGCACCCGGATCAGGTCTCTGTAACCCAGAGCGAGACCGACGTCGCCACCGTCATTGAGCTGCGCGTCGCGCCGGACGACATGGGGAAGGTCATTGGCAAGCAGGGAAGGATCGCAAAGTCCATCCGTACGCTCGTCAAGGCCGCCACTGTCAAGGACGAAAAGCCGACTTTCGTCGAGATTGTGTAATGCTGGACGATTATCTGATCATTGGTGAAATTGTGAAGCCACAGGGGGTCAAGGGCGAAGTCAAGGTTCGCCCGATCACCTGCGACCCGTCGCGCTTCGAAGGCCTGACCCGCGTGTTCTTTCAGGACGCGGCGGGTGCTTATGTCCCGGAGAAGATCAAGGTCAGCCGCGTCGATCTCGACGCGGTCTACTTGATGGTGCGCGGGTTTTCTGACCGCACCGCGGCGGAAGCCCTGCGTGGGCGGCTTTTGTATGTGGACCGGGCGTCGGCGACGAAACTGCCCAAGGACGCGGAGTTCATCTGCGATTTGATCGGCTGCGTCGCCAGCGACGACACCGGCCGCCTGATCGGAACGCTGACCGACGTCATGCAGCCGGGCGCAGGCGATGTGTACGTGTTCCAGGGCCCGCTGGGCGAAGTGCTGGTACCGGCGCTCAAGAGCGTTTTTTTGGAAGTCGACGTAAAAAACAAGACGATGCTCCTGTCGGCCGCGCGCATGAACGAAGTGGCGGTGTTCCAGGAATGACCTTCAAGGTCCTGACCATCTTCCCGGACATGCTTCGCCCCATGCTCGAGGGCAGCATTCTGGGCCGGGCCATCGCGCAGGGGATCATCAAGGTCGAATTGATCGACATCCGCCCCTATTCCGACCGCAAGCACAAAAATACCGACGACGATCCCTTCGGCGGCGGCGCGGGTATGGTGATGCTGGCGCAGCCGATTGTGGACGCCATCGAAGCCAATCCTGTCCGGGGAAGGCGCATCTACCTGTCCCCTCGCGGGCGCACGCTGACACAGGGGATTGTGGAGGAACTGGCGAAGGACGAGGAGCTATTGCTGCTCTGCGGGCACTATGAGGGCGTGGATCAGCGGGCGCTGGATTTGGCCATCGACGAGGAATTGTCCATCGGCGACTACGTGCTTACCGGCGGCGAGCTGGGCGCACTGGTAGTGATCGACGCGGTTTCACGGCTGATTCCAGGCGTGCTGGGCAGGGAAGAATCGTCGGTGGATGAGAGCTTTTCCTCCGGCCTTCTGGAGTACCCGCAGTACACCCGCCCCCGCGAATACAGGGGCCTTTCGGTACCGGAAGTGCTGCTGAACGGCAACCATGCGGAGATCAACCGCTGGCGAAGGAACGAGGCGCTGAAGCTGACGCACCAGAAAAGGCCGGAAATGCTGGAAAGCGTGACGCTGGACAAGTACGACCGCGCGTTTCTGGAAAGCCTGAGGTAATTTTACATATTTTCCGCTTGCGCGGGGACACGCCCTGCGGTATAATAAAGTTTGTGAGTTCGGACGGTCCGCTGCTTGTGCATGACGCCGGGTATGAACGTCCTTGAAGGAAGGAGGATCCCATTCATGAATGAAATCATCCGTTCCATCGAGAGCGCCCAGTTGCGTTCCGATATCCCCGAGTTCTCCATCGGCGACACCGTGCGCGTGCAGGTGAAGGTCGTTGAGGGTTCTCGTGAGCGCCTTCAGGCGTTCGAGGGCGTCGTCATCGCCCGTCGCAACGGCTCTGTGCGCGAGACGTTCACCGTTCGCCGCTCGTCTTATGGCGTCGGCGTAGAGCGTACGTTCCCGCTGCACTCGCCCCGCGTCGATTCGATTCAGGTCGTTCGTCGCGGCAAGGTGCGCCGCGCCAAGCTTTACTACCTGCGCGATCTCAGCGGCAAGGCCGCCAAGGTCAAGGAGGCCAAGTAATCAAGCGAACAAAGCCGCATAAATATGCGGCTTTTTCTTTTTTCGTGGAGGGAACATGCCGGAAATCAATTGGTACCCGGGCCATATGGCCAAAGCCAAGCGGCTTTTAGGCGGGCAGCTCAAGCAGGTGGACGCGGTGATCGAACTGTGCGACGCCCGCGCGCCGCTATCCACCCGGAACCCCGATCTTTTGTCCATGAGCAGCGGCAAGGCGCATATTCTGGTGCTCAACAAGGCGGATCTCGCCAGCGAACGCGAGACGATTCAGTGGCTGCGGTATTTCAAGACACGTGGCGAAACCGCCGTGGCACTCAACGCGACAGGCGGCGGCACCCGCGAGATCCTCGCAAAGATCGAGCAGGCCGTCAAACCCTCGGTTGACCGAATGAAAGCCCGCGGCGTCATGAAGACAGCGCGGCTGATGGTGGTGGGCATTCCCAACGTAGGCAAGTCCACTTTTATCAACCGGCTTCGGGGCGCCGCCGTCGCCAAGACCGCCGACCGGCCGGGCGTCACGCGCGCCAGCACGATGATCAAGGTGGGGCCGTATCTGGAACTCATGGATACCCCCGGCATGCTCTGGCCCAGGCTCAGCGATCAGCGGGGCGCGAAGATGCTTGCGTATTTAGGCTCGATTTCCGACCAGATCATGGATGCGGAGAAGCTTGCGGGCAACCTGCTCCATCTCTTGGTGGAACTCGACCCGGCATCCGCCTCCGCGCGCTTCAAACTGCCTAAGGGCGCTTTAGAGATGAGCCCGGAGGAACTGCTGCACTCGGCTTGCGCGGGCCGCGGCTGGCTGATGTCGGGCGGACGGCCGGATGAGACCCGGGCCGCCGCGCTGGTGCTGGACGAGTTCCGGGGCGGCAAGGCCGGAAGAATTACGCTGGAAAGAGCGCCGCAGGCGGTAAAGAGCGCTGCAGGCGACGGGAAAAATACGCCGGAGGCCGATTATGGCGAGGGAGACGGGCGCGGAGAAACTGATTCGCATGACGGAGATTGAGCGAACGTACTGGGAAAGCGGGATTTCTGTCGCAGGCATCGACGAAGTGGGCAGGGGCCCGCTGGCAGGGCCGGTGGTCACCGCCTGCGTGATTCTGCCGGAGGACAGGTTGATCCCCGGCGTCGACGATTCCAAGAAGCTTTCGCCCGCGAAGCGCGAAGAGCTTTCCGAGGCGATTCTTTCCTGCGCGCTGTACGTGAAAATCGCGCGGGTAGAATCCGCGGTGATCGACCAAATCAACATTCTGAACGCGACCCGCTGCGCGATGGAGGAATGCGCCGCCGAAGCGCCCGCGGGGATATTTCTGATCGACGCGATGGAGGGTCTGCGCCTTCCGGCCCCGGCGCGCGCCATCATCCACGGCGACGCGATTTCCTACATGATCGCCGCCGCCTCCATCGTCGCCAAGGTCTACCGGGACCGCCTGATGGACGAGATGGACGAAGTCTACCCCGGCTATGGCTTTGCCCGGCACAAAGGGTATGGAACGGCGGAACACATCCGGGCGCTCAGGGAGCTTGGCCCTTGCCCGGAACACCGGCGCAGCTTCCTTGGAAGGATACTGGGGGAGAGAGCGTGAGCGCGAATCCGGGCGCGGCCTGGGAAAATGCCGCGGCGGAATACCTGAAGCGACAGGGCGCGGCCATTCTGGCCCGGAACTACCGGCGCGGTCCGGGCGAGGTGGACCTGATCGCCCGGATGGACGGCGCGGTTGTGTTTGTCGAGGTCAAGCAGCGAGGTTCCTTTGCCCGCGGAACGCCCGGCGAGGCCGTCGGCCGCGCCAAGCAGGCGCGCATCTGCGGCGCCGCGCTGTACTATTTAAAAGAGAACAAGCTTCTGGATGCGCACATCCGGTTCGACGTAATCGAAATTGATCCGGACGGAATCCGGCACATCAAAAACGCGTTTTCCTACGTCCAATGATCGGCAGGTTTTTGTTTTGGGAAAGACAAAGGCCTCGCCGGGTTCATTCGGCGGTTTTTTCATGAACAAACGGACGATGTCCGGAAGGATGGCAGGATTTTACCGGTATCGCGTGGAAATACTCCAATTATATATGTTCAAACGGAGCGACATGGATCAATGAAAAAGATGCTTTGTCTGCTTTTGCTGCTTATGGCGCTGTTACCACAGGCGGCACTGGCCGAGAACCTTTTCCAAAACCCGGGTTTTGAGCAAACCGACGGCGATATGCCCACCGGTTGGCAGCGTGACATGTGGGAGCACGACACGGACGTCAGTTTGCTCACCGTGGATGGCGATGCCTATGGGGGCAACTTCTGCGCGAAGGTCGAAAATCTATCGGAGAACGACGCCCGCTTTGCGCAGACAGTGCAGGTGGAACCCAACTCCACTTACCGTATCACCTGCCGCATCAAGGCGGAGGACGTCGGCGTCGACGAGGATGGCGCGGGCGTTTCCATCAAAGATACCTTCGCGTCTTCGGAACTTCTGTATGACACGCAGGGCGCCTGGGTGCCGGTGGAACTGTACGGCATCACGGGGGAGGATCAGAAAAGCCTTACCGTCATGGCGCGGTTGGGCGGCTACGGCTCCACCAATACCGGCGTCGCTTGGTTTGACGACTTCGACATGGAAAAGGTCGAAGCCGCCCCCGCCGGCGCCAACGTCTATCCATTCGAAACGGTCGAAGCCAATAGGGACGATCAGGATGTGGACTTTTCCGCCGACAGCACCGCGCCCGAGCGCGGTCCCCATACGCTTCTTCTGATCGTGGTGGAAGCGCTCTCGCTTCTTTTGATCATTTTGGTCGCGCTGGCTGCCGGAAAGGGCGCGCTGGAACACCTGACAGAAGATTCGCTGAAACGGCTGATGTGGCTGGCGCTGGCTGTCGGGCTGCTGGTTCGGGCGGTAATCGCGGTCACCGTGTATGGATATGGCGTCGATATGGGCGATTTTGCCGCCTGGGGCGCGCGCATGGCGGTCACAGGACCGTCCGGCTTCTACTCCGCGGATGTGTTCTGCGACTACCCACCAGGGTATATGTACGTACTCTGGGCCATCGGCATGCTTCGGAACCTGTTCCAGATGAGCTATGACAGCCGCCTGTTCTGGCTGATCCTGAAGCTGCCCGCGATCCTTATGGATCTTGCGGCCGCCTACCTCATCTACCGCGAAGGCCGCAAGGCGCTGGGCGAGCGGATTGCGGTGCTGATGAGCGTGATGTACGCGCTTTTGCCCGCGACGATTCTCAATAGCGCCGCCTGGGGGCAAATTGATTCGTTCCTCGCGATTCTCCTGGCGCTGTCGCTTATCAATATGGCCAAGGGTAAATACAGCTGGTCACTCGCGCTGTACGGCCTGGCGATCATGATCAAGCCCTTCGCGCTGGCGCTTGCGCCGCTGGGTGTCGCGGCGCTGGTGGTGGATATCTGGCGCAGCCCCGAAAAGGGCAAGACGGCGCTTGCCATCCTTCGCGCGGTGGGACTGATGCTTCTGATCATGTTCCTGATCGCGCTGCCCTTCTTGACGGCGCTGCCGGATTCACTGATCGCGAAATCCTGGCTGGCCTCGCTCCTGCCCGGATTCTTAAAGCCTTTGGGCTGGCTGATGACGCTGTTTACCGGCACGACGGATACCTACAAGTACCTCACCATCAACGCGGCCAACCTTTACATCCTGCCCAACCTGAATTGGACGGCGCTGAACAGCGCGCCAGGTTGGAGCCTGTTTGCCTATGGCATGATGATCCTCTCCTACGGTTACGCGGTATATCTTTATGCAGCGGGCAAGCGGCGCGACCGTCTGATGCTGGTATGCGGTACGCTTCTGACGCTTTTGTTCGCCTTCGCGCCGATGATGCACGAGCGTTACCTGTTCCCGGCGATCCTGCTTCTGATCCTGGCCTACACGGTCGATCAGGACATCCGGATCCTGATGGCGGTCCTGCTTGTCTCCGCCAGTCAGTTCATGAACGCGGGGCTTGTACTGCAGTCCGAGCACCTGATCGACGGCGAGCGGCTGACGAACATCACAGTGGCCGCGATGAACCTTCTGGCGGCGGCGCTGACCGCCTGGACCGCCTTTGATATCTGCATCTGGAATCAGGTGCTCAGCCCAATCCGCACCTATCTGTCCGAGGACAACCGGAAGGCGCTTCTGGATCCGCTGGTGAACCCGGTGGCCGATAGCCTTCTGCGCCCCAAGGACTGGAAGCTGGGCATGAAGCGGCGGGACTGGCTGCTCATGCTGGGCCTGACGGCTGTGTACGCGGTGGTGGCGCTGACCAACCTGGGCTCCACCCTGGCGCCGCAGACGGCCTGGAAATCCTCCGCCAAGAACGAGCAGATCACCTTTGACCTGGGTTCGCTCCGGCA
>CALGYL010000006.1 GCA_937934775.1 uncultured Clostridia bacterium | reverse complement strand
GCCTTGAAAAATACACTCCGAAGGAGAGGAAACCATGAAAAAAAGCTTGAGGTTTGTCGCTCTGGTTCTCTCGATTCTCATGACCCTCGGCCTCGCGGTCGGCGCGTTTGCCGAATCCGACAAGAAGGTTCGGGTTGCGTTGATTCTCGAGGGCGCGATTTCCGACATGAGCTGGAACGCCACCGCCTACAACGGCCTTTTGAAGATCGAGGCGCTGGGCGCCGAGGTCAAGTACATTGAGAACACGCCCGCTTCCTCCGTGGCCGACGCGATCCGAACCTTCGGCGACGAGGGCTATGACGTGATCTTCCTGGCCACCAGCAGCTTCGCCGACGCCGGCGCGGCCACCGCCAAGGAATATCCTGAGACTCAGTTTTTCTTCATCAATTCCAGCGTCGTGGATACCAACTGCGCGTCGTTCGTCATTCAGGATGCCGAACAGGGATTTCTGATGGGCGCGCTGTCCGCGCTTCTGACCCAGTCCAAGACCGTCGGCTTCATCGGCGGCCTGGAGATCCAGCCGATCAAGAACGGCGGCCAGGGCTTCGCGCAGGGCGTCGCCTATGTCGATCCTTCGATCAAGGTTCTGTCCCAGAACACCGGCAGCTTTGACGATGTCAACGCCGCCAAGGAACTGGCCAAGTCCTTCATTGGACAGGGCGCGGACGTTCTGTCCCCGATGGCCAACCAGGCTTCTCTGGGCGTGATGGAAGCGGCTCAGGAGAGCGAAGGCAAGTGCAAGGGCATCGGCTCCGGCCTCAATCAGGAGACCGTCGCACCCGACGCCGCCGTCACCGCGATCGTGAAGGACACGTCCATCGCCTATGAAGCGGCTTACAAGGCCTATCTGTCCGGCACGCTGCCCAGCGAACCCATCAAGATGGGCGCGGCACAGGGTGTCGTCTACATCGGCGACTACTATACCGCCGTGTCCGATGATGTGAAAGCCAAGCTCGCCGACATCTACACCAAGTTGGCCGCCGGCGAAATCACCATCACGCTGCAGTAAATTCCGGAAAAATCCAGGGTCCGGTCCGGCTGTTTTTCGCTGCCGGACCGGATTTAGCGCAAACGAATGCGCCGTTTCTCAGCCAAAGGGGGCGCGGGAATGAACCCGCAATGCTCGCAGCACGCGGCGTTTGCCGCGTGCCGCTCCCCTTTGTGCAGGGCCGTGTGAACATCCGTTGCATGGCGCCTGCATTTTTCACCGGAGAGGGATTTCCCGGCGGATCGGGTCCGGCAGAAGCCGGGCCTGTCCTTAAGACTTGCGGGAGGGGATTCAATGACCGCCAGCCTGCTTGGCAAGCTCAAGTCGGGCCTGAAGAGCGTCTATTACCCGGTCGCGGCGCTCGTCATATCGCTTTTGATCGGAAGCGTCGTCATTTTGCTGACGTCGACTTCAAGTCCGATCGAAGCGTATCAGGCAATGCTCAAGGGGGCGTTCGGCACGCCGCGCGCCTGGGACGAGACATTCGTCAAGGCGATTCCGTTCATGTTCACGGCGCTCAGCTTTGCCATCGCAAGGCGGTGCGGCATCATCAACCTGGGCGCGGAAGGGCAGTTCAAAATCGGCGCGCTGGCCGCGACGCTGGTGGGCGTCAACTTCCAGGGCCTGCCAATCTGGATTCACCTGCCGATGGCCCTGGCGGCAGGCTTTCTGGGCGGCGCGGTCTATGGCCTGATCGTAGGACTCCTCAAGATCCGCTTCGGCGCGAGCGAGCTGATCACCACGATCATGCTCAACTACGTGGCGTCGCAGATTCTGGACTTCTGCGTCAACGGACCGATGAAGGACAGCGCCAACAGTTCCTACCCGCAGAGCGCGCAGCTTTTTGACAGTGCGATCATGCCCAAGCTCTTTGGCGGCACTTCCCGGCTGCACTGGGGATTGGTTTTGGTGATCGTAATGATCGTCTTTTACTACTTCTTCCTGTGGAAGACGACCAAGGGCTTTGAGATGCGCGTTGTCGGGCTGAACCCCTCGGCGGGCGCGTACGCGGGCATGAGCATTAAAAAGTCAAGCCTTCTGTCCATGTTCCTGGCGGGCGGCTTCGCGGGCCTGGGCGGTTGCGTGGAGATTATTGCGGTGCAATTCCGGCTGATGCTGACCTCCTTCAGCATCTCGTACGGCTTTACCGGCATCGCGGTGGCCTTGATGGGCAACAACAACCCCGTCGGCATCTTCCTGTCGGGCATCCTCTTTGGCGGTCTGCAGTCCGGCTCTCTGAAAATGCAGACGCTGACAGACGTCTCCTCCTCGGTCGTCCTGGTGGTTCAGGCGCTGATCATCCTCTTCATCGCGGGCCGTTCCATGTTCATCTGGAAAAAGAAAGCCAAGGCCGTCAACGCCAAGGGGCCGTCCGATCCTACAAAGCCCATTGTGGACGCGGGAGGTGAGTCGGCATGAACATCCTGATCAGCTTTCTCTCCTCCATGATCATGCTGTCCACGCCGACGCTGATCGCGGCGCTGGGCATCGTATTCAGCGAGCGCGCGGGCATCGTCAACATCGGCACCGAGGGCATGATGCTGATGGGCGCGCTGGCGGGCGTCATTGGCTCCATGGTGACAGGCAGCAGATCGGAAGAGCACACGTCTGAACTCCAGTCACTTAGGCATCTCG
>CALGYL010000005.1 GCA_937934775.1 uncultured Clostridia bacterium | reverse complement strand
CGACGAATCGCCCCACCGCGGCCCTGTGCTGGTGGGGATCGTTACCGAGGGCATTTATTGATCACGCCTTCCTACAAGTGATGTTCCCGGTCGCTGCCTGATATTCCAGCAAGCCCGCGCCCAGCAGCAGCTTCGGAGATTGAGCGGAAGTCCCGATCTGCAGCGTCGGCGACGTGATGGTCTTCAGCACCCCAAAGACAGCCATCAGCACAGCCGCGGCGTCCTTGCCCTTCCAGAATTCAAGCTGCTCCAGCGCAAGCCGCGTCCAAAGGTCGCCGCCCTTATTGGAGATCGTCAATCCTTCGCCCCCGAACGTCAGGGAACTGGCAATATTATCCCAAGTGGCCTGTGAAGGCGCTGAAGCGAAGTTGGTCAGCGCCCCGGCCGCGTCCATCAGATCGTTGAAGGCATCGTTGTTGATCGTGCCGTTCTGCAGCGCCTCTATCAAGCCCTGAATCGCCAGATTGTCCACCACGACCTCCCAGCCCGGAAGGGAAGCGCGGTAGACCTTGAGCGCATTGGTGGTGGTGTTTCGCCAGAGCATCCCATCGACTGGATTCGCAGGCTCGGTCGCCTGCGCGATGATGTCGGTCAGGTCCGATATCGTAAACTGTGCTCGTGCAAGTACCATTAGGAAGCCTCGCAGGTGAAGGTGGTCTTCACGGTCACGTCATCCCCGTCGATGTAGATCACCTTGCCCGTGGCGAATGCCGCGCCGCCGTCCAGTGCGTTTCCGTCCTTGTCGCGCCTGTACCAGGTATAGGTCCGAGTGTGCTTATAAGTGACGTCCGCGGTCACGTCCACCCAGGCAGAGCCGGAATAGCGCATCAGCGCCACCTGGGGCGTGGTCGTGGTGATCTTGTAGTAGAAATCACCCGTCGCGGGCGAGGAGGGCGCGGTGGCAGAGAAGGTCACCGACTTGAGCGCGTCGGTCTCCGCCCCGTTCTGCCAGATCCGGCAGATCAGGCAGGACGTGCCGACGGTGTTTTTGAACACGCTGCCGCCGGTACTTTCAATGGCCGCCTGATAATTATCTGTCTTATCTGTCAGGGTAATGGTGTCGGTATAGGTCTTGCCGCCGTAGGTCATGGCGCACTGGTAGGCTTGAATCCCGACCACGTCCGAACCGCTAACGCTGAGGGTGGACGCCGTCTGCCCGGAGATCGTTGCCCAGGAACCGGCGGTGTACTTCTTCCAGACATAGGTGGCACCGGAGGAGATAGCAGTTGCCCCGTCGTAGGCGGCGGTCGCTAGGGTGAGCGTTCCCGACTGATTCTGGAACACCGCACCATTGGGCGCATACACAGAAAAGACCACCGCGTTGGCGCCCGACGCGCCCGTAGCCCCGGTATTGACCTTGGACCAGGTGATGGCAAGGGTGGTACTGACGGGCGAGGTGACGGGAACAGAGAGCGTACCCTGCTGCTGACCCGCGCCACCCAGTGTGGCGTTGGCCGCAATGGTCAGCGTGATCGGGATCTCGTTGTTCACAGCGCTGCCCACAGCGACCGTCATGCCCGTGGGCGCGCCGGTGACGGTGCCCACCGTGGGCGTGACCTTCGTCGTTCCGGTGTAGGCCACCACATTGCAGACAACGCTGGTTGCGGAGACCTGGCCAGAGACATTGCCAGCAAAAGTGATGTTCTCGTTGGTCAGCATGGCGACGGAAGCGGATACACCATTTGATCCGCCTGCGCCTGCCGCGCCGTCCGCGACCTTGTACACACTGGTCGCGTCGCCGATGCCAGTATCCGACGTGACGGCGCGGATGGTCGCCACATCGTTGACCCATACCGCGTGCGCAGGCTTGACCACCAGCGTCGTGGTGGTAATCACGGTGTTGCCATCGCCGGTGGGGTAGTCCGTCCAGACGCCGGAGGAATTCTTGTACTGCCACTTGGAGAAGGTGACGTTCTGGATGTTTGCGGTCAGCGTGATGGATGCGGGGTTCGGAGTTGGTGAACCGGATGCGTACTTGAACACCTGCTCGCCGGAGATCCAGCAGTTCTTCGCGTTTTGGCCGGTCTTGACCAGCGCAAAGTCGATGGCGGCGGACACAGAGATGGTCTCCCCGGTGTCCGGGTCAGTGTAGGTCACATAGACGATGTAGGTCAGCGTGCCCGCGGAGATCGAAGCCATCTTGTTCTGGGAGACAGTAAGCACGCCTGAGGTGACCAACTCACCCGTAGTCAGCGCGGTCTCCGATGCTGAGCCCTCCCGGCGCTTCCAGTCAATCGTGAGCCCTGCTTGAGTGAGGGGAATCTGCGTCTGATCGGCGTAGACCACTGGCGTCAGGATGACGTTGCCGGCGGCAATCGACCAGTCCGGGGAGAAGGTCCCCG
>CALGYL010000004.1 GCA_937934775.1 uncultured Clostridia bacterium | reverse complement strand
GCTCTCCAAGTCTCTCGGCGGCCACAGCGACCTGATTGGCGGAGCGCTTATCGCAAAGGACACGGAACTGATGGGCTACATCATCAAAAACATGCGGGAGTGGCTGGGCGGCGTGCTGGGGCCGATGGAGGGCTGGCTGGTGCTTCGCGGCATGCGGTCGCTGGAAGCCCGGCTCCGCTGCCATCAGGAGAATGCGATGAAGGTGGCCGCCTGGCTGGAATCGCAGCCGAAGGTGGCGCGGGTATTGTATACCGGCCTTGACTCCCACCCGCAGCGGGAACTGATCCAAAGGCAGATGCGCGGGCACACGGGCCTGATGAGCCTGGTGCTGGACCGCCCGCCCGAGGCGGCGGTGCGCTTCATCAACGGGTTGAAGCTGTTCGGCAAGGGGTGCTCCTGGGGCGGGTTTGAGAGCCTGGCGCTCTGCCCGCTGTACGAGGCGTCCGAAGAGGAGATCCGGTTCCTGGGCAACCCGGACCGCGGGCTGATCCGGCTGCATGCAGGGCTGGAGGGTGCCGACAATCTCATCCGAGACCTTGCCCAAGCACTTGAGGGGATTTGACCGGCGCGGCCGCGCCGTGCAAAAATTAAGGAGGGAAGATCATGAGGAAACTGTTGGGGACCATCCTGTGCCTAATGATGCTGGTGAGCCTGTTCACGGGCGTTGCGGGCGCGGAGGCGATCTCGCTGCGCTTCATCGACGTATCCCCGAGCCCCGTCCGGCAGCAGTACTTCGAAACCACCTTCGCCAAGTTCCAGGAGGAGACGGGCATCTCCGTGACCTATGAGTCCGTCCCGTGGGACGACGCCGCCAACAAGCTGACGGTGCTGGGCACCTCCGGACAGCTTCCCGACGTGATGACCACCTGGGCCGGCTGGCTGGGCCAGTTCACCGCCGCGGGTTGGGTGAAGCCGCTGAGCGGCTACATCGCCGGCACCGAGTCCGAGTACGCCGATACCGTGACCAAGCTGGTCTGGAAGGGCGAAAAGGAACTGTACGGCGATACCTACACCGTGCCGGATGGCGTCATGGTCAAGGGTGTGTACGTTCGCAAGGACTGGGCGGCGGAAGCCGGCCTGAACCTGGACCCGGCGAAGGGCTGGACCTACAGCGAATACTTCGACGCGGTGCATAAGCTGACCGACTCTGCCAAGAACCATTACGGCACCTCGTTCCGCGGCGCGCGCGGCGCGTTTGACCCGCTGTTTGTCTACCTGGAGAGCTTCAACGGCGGTAAGGCTTATGCCGACGACGGCACGGCGCTGTTCAACTCGCCCGAGTGCGTTGAGGCGTACAAGACCTGGTGCGGCCTGTATCTGGACGGCTGCGCGCCCAAGGACGCCATCAACTGGGGCTTCATCGAGATGGTGGACAACTTCACCGGCGGCCTGACCGGCACCCTCATCAATGACTCCGAAGTCGCCGCCACCTGCATCACCACCATGAAGGACGACCAGTGGATGGTCATGCCGATGCCCAAGAGCGATGTGGACGGCAAGATCTACAACACCGTCAACTCGCCCTATGCCTACTCCATCTCCACCAATTCCAAGAATCCCGACGCGGCCTGGAAGCTGATCCAGTTCCTGACCCGTCCGGACAACAACATCGAGTACTGCAAGCTGACCGGCCTGATCCCGATCAAGAAGGCCGTTGGCGACGATCCGTTCTATGGCCCGACCGGCTACTACGCCGCGTTTGTGCAGCAGCTCAACGACCCCGCGATGGTCGTGCCCTGCGCCTTCGGCCCCTTCAGCTACACCGACATGCACCAGGGCATGATGCATGAGGAAATGCAGAAGTATCTCCTGGGCCAGCAGGATGCCGCAACCTCGCTGGGCAACGTGGCCAAGGAACTCGAAGCCCGCATGAAGCAATACCTCACCGACAACCCGGGCTCCAAGGTGGAGCAGCCCAAGGCGCTGGGCGACTAGGCATATAAAATCCGCTTCATGTCCATTGCGTGCGGGAGAAAGACCTGCGCGGGCCTGAAACGGAAGGCACGAAATACCCACTTCGCGGCTATTTCGTGCGGGAAAAAGACCTGCGCGGGTCTGAAATTCTTCAGAATTTCGAGCGGCCCGCTGACCGATGGAAATGTTTCCTCCACCAGTGTCCGCACTGGTGGAGGAAACACGGGAACCGGCGCTCATGCCGCCGGTTCCGAATGGATGGAACGCGGGGTTTGTTCACATCCGCAAGCCGGAGCGTGGTTTGCCGGTTCCAATGAATGACCCGATTGATACTGTCCGTCCGGGGGAGACGATCTCCCTTTCGGGCGCTGGGAGGCCACCATGCCGTATCTGATTTTGTACGTCCTGCTGCTGGCGGCTGTATGTCTGGGCATTTTCGCCCTGATGCGCAGGTTTGAGCGCAAAAAGCCCGCCGCCTACCGGCACATGAAGGGCGTTTGGGAGCCGTACCTGTACATTCTGCCTGTGTTTCTTCTACTTCTGTTCATGTTCGGCTATCCGCTGATCAACAGCGTCGTCATGGCGTTTCAGAACTACAAGCTGACCGCCCCCAATGCCATCCGCTTCAACGGCCTTGATAACTTCCGGAAGCTGTTCTCCGATTCGGACATGGGCCTCATCATGAAGAATTCGCTGGTTTACGTGGTCGCGAGCGTGAGCGGGCAGTTTTTGCTTGGCATGACGCTGGCGCTGGCCCTCCGCAAGAAATTCCGCGGGCGCGGCCTGTACCAGGCGGTGGTGTTTCTGCCCTGGGCGTTCTCGGCGTTTGTCATCGGCCTCATCTTCCGCTGGTCGTTCAACGGCGAATACGGTGTGGTAAACGACATCCTGAAAAACCTCGGCTGGGCTGGCGAGAAGCTGGCGTGGCTGGGTACGCCGGGGCTTTCTTTGACGGTGGTCATCCTCGCGATGATCTGGATGGGCGTGCCCTTCTTTGCGATCATGAACCTAGCGGCGCTTCAGTCCATCCCGGCGGATGTATACGAGGCCGCTGACATGGACGGTTGCGGCGGCATCCGGCGCTTCTTCGCCATCACGCTTCCCTACATTAAGCCTACGGTCATTGTGACCATCCTTCTTCGAACGATCTGGATTTTCAACTCCTTTGACCTGATCGTCGTCATCACCGGCGGCGGCCCGGCCAACTACTCCCAGACGCTGCCCTCCTTCATGTACACGCGGCGTTCTCCGGTTACGATTTCGGCCTTGCGTCGGCGCTGGGCGTTCTGCTCATGGTAATTCTGGCGGTTTACGCCGTTGTGTTTTTGAAGGTGACCAAGTATAATAGGGCGGGTGATTTCTAGTGCACAGAAAGCTGAAGCGGATACTTATGACGCTTGGGCGGGTGGTCCTGCTGGCGCTGTTTCTGCTGGCGGTGGTGCTGCCCATCTACTGGATGGCGATCACTTCGCTGAAGAGCCACGCGGAGATCATCGACGCGCAGAACGTCACCTACTTCCCGAAAACGTTCACGCTGGACAACTACAAACAGCTGTTCTCGATGTATGACTATGGCAAGATGCTTCAGAATTCGCTGATTGTGTCGGTGACGACCGCGGTATGCATTGCGTTTCTGTCCATTCTGGGCGGCTACTCGATGGCGCGGTTTCAGTTTCGCGGCAAGAGCGCGATGCTATTGTTCTTCCTGGTGACGCAGATGATTCCGGGTATCCTGGTGATCATCCCGCTGTACCTGATCTACGCCCGGTTGAACTTGATCAATACGCGGTTCAGCCTGTTTGTCTACTACCTGATTGTCAACCTGCCCTTCTGTGCCATCACCATGCGCAGCTTCTTCGAGCGCATTCCCTACACGCTGGAGGAGGCCGCCTATGTGGATGGCTGTACTCGCGGGCAGGGCCTGAGGCGCATCGTGCTGCCGGTGATGTTTCCAGGCATCGTGGCGGTGTTCGTGTTCGCGTTCATCGGCGCGTGGAACGAATTGATCGCAGGCACCATCTTTATCAGCACCTCCGACATGTGGACCATCCCGGTGGGTTTGAAATCCCTGATTGGTAAATACGACGTCAAGTGGGGCGTTTTGATGGCGGGCGGCGTTCTGGCGCTGTTGCCCACTGCCATCATGTTTGCGGTCATGCAGCGCTTTGTGGTGGAAGGGCTGACCGCGGGCGCCGTGAAGGAGTGAAATACATGCGCCGCAGCGAACAGCGCATCGAGCCGGTTTCAAAGGACCTTTTGCATATGCGGGTTTCCGGCGCCATCTGTAAATACATCCGCTCCGAGGGACTGCGTGTCGGTGACAAGCTGCCCTCGGAGCGCACCCTAGCCATGCGGCTGTCCACCGGGCGCAATACCGTGCGAGAGGCGCTGGGTGAACTGCGCTCGGAAGGCGTGATTGAGATCGCACCCGGAAAGGGCGCGTTTGTCAAGCAGGAACTGGTGGAGCCGCCACTCCGGATGGAGCTCCTCCGGGTGGACTACCGAGACCTGCTGGAGATCAAGATGTGGCTAGAATCGCTGGCCATCCGGCGCGCCGCGGACTGCGCGACGGGCGAGCAACTGGACCGGCTGATCGATTTGGGCAGGCAGCTCAACGAGCTGGCGGAGAAGGGGACCTTCTCGGTTGCCTTGGACCGCGAATTTCACACGCAGCTGCTCAGATGCGGCGGAAGCAGCACGCTTTCGCAGTTGGTCCTGTCGCTGGTGGACGCGCTGAACGACTATTCGGGCATTTTTGACGGCGCGGTGCCGCTCTGGATCAAGACCGTTCCCTACCATCTGCAGCTGGCCGAGGCGCTTCAGCGGAAGAATTTGAACTTTGCACTGGCCGCGCACGAGTACATCCGAATGTACGACCTGAAAGTGCTGGACGAGCCGGAGAGCAGGGTATAGGAGGACCGTTTATGAATCACGAGATGGACTGGTGGCGCGAGGCGAAATTTGGTCTCTTTATCCATTGGGGGCTGTACGCGCTGCTGGCCGGGGAATATAAGGGCATCCGGACCGACAACATCGCCGAGTGGATCATGCACGATTTGCGCATCCCGGCGGAGGATTACGAAAAGCTGGCGAGTTGCTTTAGCCCTGAACGCTTTGACGCGGACGCGATTGTCCGCATGGCGCGGGACGCGGGCATGAAGTACGTCGTCCTGACCGCCAAGCACCACGAGGGGTTCGCCATGTTCTCCTCCGCGGCCAGCCGCTACAATGCCGTGGAGGCGACTCCCTGGGGCAGGGACCCGGCGATGGAACTGCGGAAGGCCTGTGATAAATACGGCCTCAAGCTGTGCTTCTATTATTCTCAGGCGCAGGACTGGCATCATCCGGACGGCATCGAGGAAGGCGTGTCCGACGCGCGCAAGGATTTCCGCAGGTACCTGGACGAGAAGTGCATCCCGCAGATCACGGAGCTTCTGACCAACTACGGCGAAATCGGCCTGATCTGGTTCGATACGCCCATGAGCATGACAAAGGCGCAGTCCGAAGAGCTTCGCGCGCTGGTCAAGCGACTGCAGCCGGGCTGTTTGATCTCCGGCCGTATCGGAAACGGGTTGGGCGATTATATGACCACCGGCGACAACTTCATTCCGCTGCTGGCCTATCCGGGCGACTTCGAGGTGCCCGCGACCATCAACGATACATGGGGCTTCAACCGCCACGACCATCGCTGGAAGAGCCCGGAGAAGCTTCTTCGGAACCTCGTTAAGGTGGTCAGCCGCGGCGGTAACTTCCTTCTGAACGTCGGCCCCGACGCGGAAGGCGTCGTGCCGGAGGAGAGCATTCGTGTCCTGTCCATATTGGGCGATTTTTTGGGCAAGTGCGGCGAGAGCATCTACGGCGCGCACCCGGTGCCCACCTATCCCTATGATATCGACTGGGGCTACTTTACCGCGCGCCCCGGCAAGCTGTACATCCACGTGTTTGAAGATCTGCCGGACGTGTACCTTCTGAACATGGCCAACAAGCCCCGCCGGGCGTACCTGCTGGCTGACGGCCGGGAGCTGGAACTGCGCGAGCGCGTCACCTGCGAGGGCGACCACAGCTGGCGCATCCTGTGGCCGGGCGAGAAGCCCAAGGACATCGACACGGTGATCTGCGTGGAGATCGAAGAAGATCAGATCGCCTTCGAGCCGATCAAGGGGTGATGAATATGCCCAGTGAAGCCGGCGCGATTTATCGCCTGAAAAACCCCGGGCGCGCCGCCCGGATCAATACCCGCTGGTGGTGGTATGGCGGCGCGGCGGAAAAAACGGAGATCCGCCGGGAGCTTTCCGCGATGCGGGAGGCAGGCATCGGCGGCGTCGAGCTCCAGATCATCTACCCGCTGGAATTTGACAACCCCGCGGCGGGCCAGCGCCACATCGACTTCTTTTCGCCGGAATTCTTTGAAATTCTGGACTTCACGCTTGATTGCGCGAAGGAGATGGACATCGACGTCGACCTGACGCTGGGCTCCGGCTGGCCCTTTGGCGGTTCCTTCGTGGAGGACACGATGGCCCCGGACATTCTGGTGCCCTTCACCCATGACGTGACCGGCCCCTGCGCCTTTTCCTTTGACTATACCTGTGTGCTGCCGGGCGAGATCGAGCGGGTGGCGCTGGTCCAAGTCGAGAACGGCGCGCTGAACGCCGCCTCCGCCCGGGACATCACATCCTGCGTTCAGTCCACGTTCATTGAAACCTGGCGCTGGGGCAGCAAGCTCGTTGCGGACATCCCGGAAGGCGCGCACAGGATCTTCACCTTTGTCGTCCAGAAATACAAGCAGAACATTGGAAAACCCGCGCCCAACATGCAGGGCCTCGCCATCGACCATTGCCGGAAGGAAGTCGCGGACTTCTACTTTCGCGCCATGGGCGATACGCTGATTGAGCGTCTGGGCAGGGGGCGCATCCGCTCGTTTTTCTGCGATTCTATCGAATTGGGCGGCTGCAATTGGACGAAGCCGATGCTTTCGGAATTTATGGTGCGCCGGGGGTACGACCTTTCGCCCTATTTGCCCGCGCTGTGGGCGGACACGGGGGAGATCACCGGGCACATCCGGTACGACTACTTCAGAACCTTTTCAGAGCTCACGCTGGAGGGATTCTTCCAGAACTTCACCGAATGGTGCAAAACATGGGGCGTCACCTCCCGTACCCAGGCGCACGGCATCTGGGCGGACATCCTGAAGGCATATGCCAGCGCGGACATCCCGGAGGGGGAAACCTTTGGCCTGAACGACCGGTATCAGGTCAACACCGTCCATCGGAGGCTTGCCGTCTCGGCGGGGCTTTGCTATGGGCGGGAGATCGTCTCCAACGAGAGCTTCACCTGGCTCCGGACGCCCCGGTTTCTGGAAACGCCGGAGATGGTCAAGCGCGCTTTTGACGCCATCGTCATAGACGGCATCCAGCAGATCGTAAACCACGGCTTCTCCTATTCGCCGGAGCGGGTTGGAAAGCCCGGTTGGAATTTCTACGCTTCTTCCATGCTGAACATGAACAACACCTGGTGGCGCTTCTTCCCCCTGCTCTCCCGCTACATGCACCGCGTGTGCGCGCTGATGCAGGGCGGGCCGGCGGTCAGCCGCGTGATGGTCTACATCCCCGCGGCGGACATCTGGGCGGATTCGCCGATGGCGGAACTGCACATGGCGCTTCGGGTGGAGGACTACGTGGGCAAGGACACCGTGAACCGCCTGCAGCGGGCGGGTTATTGGTTCACCTACGTCAATGACGAGGCGCTGTGCGAACTGGGAACGGTGGAGGACGGCGCGTTTGCGCTCGGTCCGAACCGGTTTGAGGCGCTCCTGTTGATCGGAACAAGGCGCCTGCCGGTGGAGACGGCGCGGGCGATTGCGCGGCTGGATGCGGCGGGCGTCCGGGTGATCGCGGCGGAAGCGCTGCCGGACGAGGGCTGCGGCCTGATGGGGCATGCGGAGAACCGGCAGGCGGTGCGGGCGGCGATGGCCTCCCTGCAGCATGCGCGGATCGCGTCCGACAGGGGCGGCGCGCTGATTGAGGCGCTGCGGGAGGCGGTCGAGCCGGACCTTGTGGTCGAGGGCGTGGATGCCGAGGACGTTGGCTTCATCCACCGAAGAATCGACGGTCAGGACGTCTACTTTGTCGCCAACATGAGCGCGAAAAGCCGCAAGACTGCGCTGAACATCCCCGCGTGCGCGGGCGTTGCCCTGTTTGATCCGCTGGAGATGGCGGAGTGCGCACCCGCGGAAATGACCGCTGCGGACGGCCGGACGCGGCTTACAATCGAGATGGCGCCCAACCAGTCGCTGGTGCTGGTCGCGGGGGCGGCGGGCCTTGCGCCCTGCGCTGCCCCTCGGAGCCGCCGAGTCCTCCGGGTGACCGGCTGGACGCTAAAAGTGGCGGGC
The DNA here is from genome assembly GCA_937934775.1 of uncultured Clostridia bacterium. GTDB lineage: Bacteria > Bacillota > Clostridia > Christensenellales > Aristaeellaceae > JAEZHK01. Next base: position 5,600 of record CALGYL010000004.1, on the reverse strand, counting down.
GAGACGATCGCCGAAGGGCTGGAAGACCCCGCGGGCTGGGAAACCTTTGAGAAAACCCGCTACTTCAGTGGAGACGGCGAGTACACGGCGGAATTCACGCTGGCGGAAGAGAGGACACTGGCCGTCGAGCTGAACCGGTTGGAGTGCTGCTGTGATGTACTGCTGGACGGCGCGCAGGTTGCGACCATCTGGAAAGCGCCGTTTGCCGCGGCGCTTGGCCGGATTCCGGCGGGAACGCACCGGCTGACCCTCCGGGCTGTCAACACCTGGATCAATCATGTGATCGACCCGGAACGCGCGGAAGCGGAATGCGAGCGGCCGGTGGTGGATCGCTGGCCCTACTTTGCCAACACGATTGACGACATTCGCCGTCGCAGGCTGTACGCGGGCCGAGAGCGCGAAGCGATCCGTTCGCTGCAGCCCTCCGGCGTGTCCGGACCGGTTTGCCTGACGGAAACCGCCAACGAATGATCAGGGCTTGACCAGGTCATATCATCCAAATAAAGCAAAATAGGTGTTCAAGAAATAAGGCCGTCTCTTTGGGAGAAATCCTGGGAGACGGCCCTTTGCGGATAATACGCTGGTTCCCTATGCTGCATCACCGCGGCACGCTGCCCCGAGGCATCAGCGCCGGTTCGAGCACATGCTTTTCCCGCTTGCCCGGCGTTTTTCTTTTGATGCAGGTGATCAGCCGCTGCGCCATCTCCCGGCCCATCTCGACCGTAGGAACGTGAATGGTGGACAGCGGCACTTCCATAACGGTGGAAAAGGGCGCGTTGTCGCAGCCGGTTGCGCTGACATCGGCCGGAATCTTGCGCCCATACTGCCTTGCGCTCTGGTAAAACGCGAAGGCAATTTCGCCGTTGAAGAGGGGAAAGGCGGTCGCCCTCCAACCGGTCGACGATGACCTTGTAGTGGAGGGGCTGGCCAGCACGTTGATTTCGCCAAAGGCTTCGAGCGGCGGGATCATCGATATGGAACAGGTCAAAGCCATGGTGGACATGTTTCTGGAAGCCGGATATACCTACTTTGACACGGCGTACGGGTATCCGGGGTCGGAGGCCGCGGCGGGCGAGGCGCTCGTGAAACGGCATCCCAGGGAAAGTTATCTGCTTGCGACCAAGCTGCCCGCCTGGGCAGGCCCGAAGAATGCCGACGAGGCGAAACGGATGTTCTACACCTCGCTCAGCGCACCGGCGCGGGTTACTTTGACTATAACCTTTTGAACAATCTGGGCGAAGGCTGCACCCAGTGCTTTGAGGACTTCAAGCTGTGGGATTTTGCGCTGGAGCAGCGTGAAAAGGGATTGATCCGGCACCCGGGCTTCGCGCTTCACGACTCGGCGGACGCGCTGGACAAAATCCTGACCTGGCACCCGGAGGTGGAATTTGTGCAGCTGCAGATCAACTACGCCGACTGGGATAGCCCGTCGGTGCAGTCCCGCAAGTGCTTTGAAGTCGCGTTGAAGCACAAGAAACCGGTCATTGTGATGGAGCCTGTCAAGGGCGGCGCGCTGGCCAAACCGCCCGCAAAGGTTGCGGATTGCCTGGAGGAAGTTGCGTTCGGCGTGTTGATGTCGTCCTTTGCAATTCGCTACGCTGCTTCTTTGGACAATGTGATCACCGTGCTCTCCGGCATGTCCAGCCTGGAGCGGATGGAGGACAACCTCCGGACGATGACGGACTTCCGCCCCCTGAACGAGCGGGAACGGGAGGCGGTCGGGAAGGCGCAGGCGGCGCTGAAGTCGATCTCGTCGATTCCCTGCACCAACTGCCGCTACTGCGTGAAGGGTTGCCCGGTGCGCATTGACATTCCCGGCATCATGAACGCAATGAACCAGTATATCACCTACGACAACCTGAGAAGCGCGATGGATAACTATCGCTGGGTAACCCGCGATGGGATCAAGGCCGGCGACTGCGTGGCCTGCGGCCAGTGCGAGGAAGTCTGCCCGCAGCACATTGGCATCATCGGGGAACTGCGCCGCGCGGCGGAAGTCCTGAAATAGCTCGGCCGGGCGTCCGTATTTTTTTGAAACCCGCTCCCGGTGCGAAGGTCTCCGGGAGCGATGGAGTCTCCATGGGGATTCCTGGACATTCTTCGTCCGCCGGGGCTTTCATCAGACTGTACAGGTCGGAGGCATCATGGTATACTGGTTCATGGAATATCATGGATTGTCATCACGCGGCGAGTGGTGGACCCGGCGCATTAAGAGCCTTTATGCGGGGAATCCCGGAAGCCGGACCTGCCGCCGCGATTGCATGTTGGGAGGAAAGCGGATTTGAACGACAAGATGGTCGCCGTGCGCGCGCTGATGGACGGAAAGCCCCGCGCGAGGCTGGGTTTTTTCCCGACGCCGTTTTATAAGCTGGAAAACCTGTCCCGGATTCTGAATGTTCAGCTGTACATCAAGCGCGACGACTTTTCCGGCATGAGCCTTTTTGGCGGGAACAAGGTCCGCAAGCTTGAATACCTCTTGGGCGACGCTTTGAGCAAGGGCTGCGATACGGTGTTCACCTACGGGGCGACGCAATCCAACCACGCCATGCAGACCGTCACCGCCTGCCGCCGTTTGGGCCTTGAACCCATCCTGTATCTGAACGCCTATGTGGAACCCAACGAAAAGGACATCCGTTCCAACATGCTTTTGGACCGGATTCTGGGCGCGGAGATGCACATCGTCCGGAGCGAGGGAAGCGAAACCGAGGCGGTGACCGAGGCGCGCTGCTTTGCCATGGGCAAGGAGCATGCCAGGCGGCTCGAAGCCGAGGGGCGCCGCTGTTACGACATCCCGCTGGGCGGGGCCAGTCACATCGGGTCCGCCGCCTTTATCGGCGGGTTTGCGGAGCTTCAGGCGCAGTGCGCCGATCGGGGGTTTGAGCCGGACGCCGTCTATGCCGCCACCGGGACCGGCGGAACGCTGGCTGGTCTGGTGGCGGGGCGCCGCCTGCTCGGGGCAAAGGCAAAGATCACCGCCATCGCGGTCAGCGATAAAAAGCCCGACTACGAAGCCCGCTGCGCGTCTCTGGCCAATGAAAGCCTTAAGTGGCTTGGCAGCGGTGAGCGGGTGGATGCGGGCGATTTTACCGTGGACCGCAACTACTTCGCCCCCGGCTACGAACAGCCCAATGCGATGGCCACCGAGGCCATCCGCCTGCTTGCGCGGACCGAGGGCCTGCTGGTTGACCCGGTGTACACCGGCAAGGCGTTTGCGGGGCTTCTGGGGCATGTCCGATCGGGCAAGGTTACCCCGGGCAGTACGGTTGTGTTCTGGCACACCGGCGGCGCGACGGCGCTGTTTGCCGAAAAGGAAATTCTGGGCGCGCTGTGCGAGGAGTAGGTTTCGGCCGCGAAGGGTCTATTTGTACGCCTGCGCCCTGTCCGCCGAAGCCAGTTGCGCTAATAATGCCGTACAAGCGCATTCCCGGCAGCGCCTGCGCCATTCTATAGCGCGGCGGGCGATTCTTGCGGCCTTTCCATTCGAGGCAGTGCGCAAGCACGAGCCTCTTCGTTTTTTGCAAGAAATTGTGTCGTTTGTTTATTTTTATGGAATATTCCCCTGCGGCTGCCACATTTCTGGGTTTTGGCTGTCTAATAATATGGAACAGCAAAACCAGGTGCGGGCAGCCGATTCCGTCTGGCGTGAAAACGCTGCGGGATGCGAAACGGCGCGAGCACCACAAGTTGCCTGGCATGTTGCGGTCGTTTGCTGCGCGGATTCAAATGAAACAATGAATCCGGCGATCCTGGAACCCGGAAATCAAGGAGGAATGGTCATGAAACGAGTACTTGCGTTGATTCTTGCGTGTTCACTTCTGTGGGTATACGGGGCGTTTGGCGAGATGAACGCTCAAATCGGAACCGACAATCGCCTGATCGTCGCCGGTCAGACACAGCCTGTTGGCGAAAATGTGCAGGCCATTGTTGCGCAGACGGCTGACGCCGTGTATTATACGCAGCAGGCCGCAGACGACGCATCCGCGGAGTCGCTGACATTGTGGGTGTATTCAAACGGCGAAGCCTCAAAACTTGGCGAGTTGGGCTCCAATGCGCTCTATGTGGAAAACGCGGGCGCGATCTACTTTTTCCAGAGCGGCGACCTTACGCATCTGATGGCGCTGGATACGGCGACCGGGCAGATATCCGAAGTCAGCGACCTCGTCCTGGAGGGCGGCGCGCCCACCGAGCCTGAGCTCGCGCTGGAAGGCAATACGGTTACGGTGTATTCGCAGTCTGACTCGAGCGAGAAGGTGGCCGTCGGTTCCTGGGAGCCGGAGGCCAAGCTTGCGGAAACGACCGCCGAACCGGCGGTTAAGGCGGTGACCGACCTTTCGAAAGGCTCGAAGGGCGACGAGGTTCTGAGCCTGCAGAAGCGGCTTGTCGAACTGGGCTACCCCGTCGGCACACCGGACGGCGTGTTCGGCTACAAGACCTACGCCGCGGTGCGCTACTTCCAGGATGCGCTGGCTGTCGACCAGACGGGTGTTGTGACGCCTGAACTCAAAAAGAAGATCCTCGCGGACAGCGCGCCCGAGTATACAGAATATGTCGCGCTGGACAAGGGAAGCAGCGGCATCCGCGTTGAGGCGCTGCAGTTGCGCCTGCGCGCGCTTCTTTACACCGTCGGCGCTGTGGACGGCTCCTATGGCAGCGGGACGGCCGAGGCTGTGCGCCTCTTCCAGCGCAAAGCTGGTTTAACCCAGACCGGCGCGGCTTCGGTAGAAACGCTCAAGGCGCTGATGGCCAAGAACGCGCCGGTGTACAGCCAATACGTCGCGCTCAGCAAGGGGGATACCGGCGCGCGGGTCAAAAAACTGCAGCAGCGACTGTACGATCTCGGCTACTACGCCGGCAAAATATCCGGCACCTACGACGATAGGACGGTTACCGCCGTCAAGCTTTTCCAGAAGGCCGTCGATTTCAAGCAGGACGGTTCGGCCAGCGCAAGTCTGCAGAAAAAGCTGTTCGCGTCCAAAGCGCCCAAGTGCAGCGAATACATTTCCCTGCAGTATGGCGATACCGGCGCGCGCGTCAAGAAGCTGCAGACGCGTCTCAAGGAGCTCGGATACTTCAGCGGATCGATTGGCGGGCATTTCAGCACGAAGACCCGCACCGCCGTCAAGGCGTTCCAGAAGGCGATCGGTGTGAAGCAGACCGGCGTCGCGACGATCAAGCTGCAGCAGAAGCTGTTTGCGGATACCGCGCCGACAGCCACGCCCAAGCCGACGAGTACGCCCACACCGACGCTGTCTCCGTCCCCGTCTCCGTCGCCTTCCCCGACGCCAACCGCTGCGCTGTAATACTAAAGGAAAACATGAATCACTCCAAAGCGCCAAGGGGTTTTCGATGCAGAACAAGGAGCCGAAGCGAGGCGACCCTTCGGGATACGCCTTCGGCGTGAAATGCAGCGCTACGCCAAAGCGGAGAGCGACACAGTTCTGCACGAAAAGAACCAGCGCAACGAGTGATTCATGTTTGGAGTTCGTATAAAACACAGATCGCAAGATAAGGAACCAGAGGCCACCGGCGATCGCCGGTGGCCTCTGGCCAGGCTGTCAAAGAACCCACTTATCGAGCAGCGAAGGGTGGGTTCTTGCGTA
>CALGYL010000003.1 GCA_937934775.1 uncultured Clostridia bacterium | reverse complement strand
GCGTAGACCATGACCGCATATGTCCCGGACTGGCTGGCGTAGAACGCGCCCTCGCTGACGATTGCGCCTGACGCCGGAGAGACTGCATAGGCCAGATAGCCGCCGGTCGGAGCAAGCACTGCACCGATGTCGCGGAATACACCGGTCTGCACTTCGATCGTGCTGGGCGCGGTCAAGCTGTACACAACCAGGTTGAAAGAAGCGGAGGCAGGATCCTTATCCGGGTTCAGATAGTCAACGCCAGTCGCGGTGATGGTGGCGGTACCCGCGCTCAAAGGCGTCAGGTAGCCATTGTCATCCACCTTAACTACCGACGGGTTGGAGGACGTGTAAACGATCTGGCTGGTCGTCACAGGCACGATCGAGCCGTTCTTCCAGCATTCGAGCGTGAAGGCCGGCGACGGCGTCGTCGGGATGGCCTTTACCTCACCCACCAGCAGTTTCTGCAAAGGCGCGATGAGCGTCGAGTTCATCTTCAGCATCAAGCTGCCCTCTCGCTGTACGTCGAGGGTAGCGATCATGTCGAAGGATCCGACATCCGTGCTGCCGTTTACGTCCGGCGGCGTGACTTCCAGGCGGACCAAGGCAGTACCGTAGTCGTCGGGGTTGGTACCAACCTCAACGGATGTGGTATATTCATTTCCGTTGATCCACGCAAGGCCGGTCGGGATGGGAACCACAATCCAGTTAAACTGATAGCCATTGGTCGAAAGGCCGGTCAGTCCGTCAATGGAGAACGTCGCCGCGCTGCCGGACTCCACCACCGCCGAAGAGGGCGAGATGTTGATGTCCGTAGGCAGAATCTTGTCATAGACGACGACAGGGATACTGCCCGAAACGCCGTTGACCGTGAGCGTGATCAGGTCGGAACCAGCTTTCACACCCTGAACGCTGACTTCAACACGATCCGGCTCCGGTTCGCCTTCCATGGCTTGGCCTTCTATAGTGCCCGCGACCGCTGCCACTGCGTTGCCGGTTTTAGCCGCCACATCCAGCGTCGCGTCTTTGATCGAGGAAACATTGTCCACCAGGAAGGTAACATCGGCGGTATCGCCCTTGAACAGGTACACAACCGGGATCTGAGGCGTAATCTGAATCGGCTCAACAACGTCCGGGCTCTCCATGGTGACATGCACAGTGAATGTCGCCTTGACCCCGCCGGTGCTGACCACTGTGATGACGGCGTCGCCAGCTTTAAACGCGGTCAACGCGATGGTGGAGCCATTGCTTGTAAAGGCGCTGGCAACACTGTTGTCGCTGGAACCGATCAAGTCGATTGCTTCCGTCGAATCGCCGGGCTGGAAGCTGTAGCCGACTGTCTGCGTCGCGTAAAAACTGCTGCTGGGAATTGTCATGTTCACACTTGAGGGTGCGAAGACAATACCGGTCGCGGGAATGGTGCTGTCGGCAACCATAACCTCCAGCTTCGCCGTCAGACCTCCCATCGATGTCAGCGTTACCGTCGCTGTGCCAGCTTTGTAGCCAGTCAGGGTGACGCTGTTGTCAGTGTGCGAGACATAATTCACAATCGAGACATCGCTGGACGCGCAGGACAGGAAACTGTCGTTGTTCGCGTTACCCGGCGTAAAGGAATAGCCGATTGTGAGCGATTCTTCGGTCTCGCTTAACGGAATCTTGATGACGGTGGCGGGCGTGCTGAACGCCAAGCCCGTGGCCGCTACGGTCTGATCCGTGACCGTAACATTCAGCGTCGCCTTCAGACCACCCTGCGTCGTCAAGGTGATCAACGCGGTTCCCGCCTTATTGGCAGTCAAAGTCACTGTACTGTCGGTGTTCGAAGTAAACTCCACAATGGAAGGATCGTTGGACACGCAGGACAGGAAGCTGTCATCGTTCGCATTGCCCGGCGTGTAGGTAAAGCCGATGGTGCGGGTCGGATGCGGCACGCTCGAAGTAATGCCCATCACCGTAGAAGAGGTGCTGAACGTTACGCCCGTCGCCACGACGGTATCATCGGTGACGATCACATTCAACGTTGCCTTAAGGCCACCCAGCGTTGTCAGGGTCACAACGGCAGAACCGGCCTTGTATGCGGTCAAGGTCACTTCTTTATCGGCAGCGTCGTGCGATGTGAAATTCACAACCGCGGGATTGCTGGACACGCACGACAGGAAGCTGTCGTTGTTCGCGTTGCCCGGCAAAAAGGCGTAGCCGATGGTGCTGGTCGGGTTGGGCACGCTATCGGTTATATGCATCATGGTGGACGAAGTCATGAATTCAACGCCGGTTGCCGCCACGGTCTGATCCGTGACCGTAACATTCAACGTCGCCTTCAGGCCTGCCTGCGTGGTCAACGTGATCAGCGCGGTGCCTGCCTTGTTGGCGGTCAGCGTCACCGTACTCTCGGTGTTCGAAGTAAAGTCCACAATGGAAGGATCACTGGACACGCAGGACAGGAAACTGTCGTCGTTCGCGTTGCCCGGCGTGTAGGAGAAGCCGATGGTGCGGGTCGGGTGCGGCACACTCGAAGTAATGTTCATCACCGTGGAGGAGGTGCTGAACGTCACGCTCGTTGCCGCTACGGTGTCGTCCGTGACCGTAACATGCAGCGTCGCCGTGAGGCCGTCCTGAGAAGTCAGCGTCACGGTAGCTGTTCCGGCTTTCTTGCCGGTCAGCGTAATGCTGCTGGCGGTATGGGACTTGAGCTCCACGATGTCCGTATCGCTGGATTCGACCTTCGAGTACGCATCGGTCGTGTCGCTCGGCGTGAAGGTAAAGCCGACCGTGCGATCCGTCGTCGTGCTGCCCGAAATGGCGATATTGACCGTCGACGTGTCAAATGTTAAGCCAGTCGCAGTCACGACGTCGTCCGTGACCGTGACCTGCAGCGTCGCCGTGAGGCCGCCCTGAGAGGTCAGCGTCACGGTGGCCGTTCCGGCTTTCTTGCCAGTCAGCGTGATGCTGCTGGCGGTGTGGGACTTGAGTTCCACAATGGAAGTATCGCTGGATTCGACCTTCGAGTAAGCGTCGGTCGAACTGCTCGGCGTAAAGGTGAAGCCGACCGTGCGATCCGTCGTCGTGCCGCCCGAAACAGCTATGGTAACGGCCGACGTGTCAAACGTCAGGCTCGTCGCCGCCACGGAACTGTCCTTCACCGTGACCTGCAGCGTCGCCGTCAGGCCGTCCTGAGAGGTCAGCGTCATGGTCGCCGTACCGGCCTTCTTACCGGTCAGCGTGATGGTGTTGCCGGAGCGAGACTTGTAATCAACGATGGATGTGTCGCTGGAGACGCACGTTTTGAAAGCATCGTCGGTGGTGTTCGGCGTGAAATTGAAGCCGATCGTCCCATCTTCGGTGCTTGATCCGCTCGGAATGTTGATGGTGATCGACGACGTGTCAAACGTCAGATTGGTCGCCGGCACGTAGTCACTCTTCACCACACCGTGGATGCCCTTTCTCGGCAGACCCGCCGATGTGCTCACCGTCACGTCGGCAGTGCCGGGGCCTTGCGCGGTCAGCGTGATGTAACCGGAGAAGACCTGCGCCATCACAACGTCCGAATCGGAAGTAACCGCATACACAGAAACCGATGCGGGCGTATTGTAACCAATCGGCAGAATATGGTATCCGACGGTCGTTACATTTTTCATGGTGACGGATTCGGTCTCGAGCGACAGGCTCGTGGCCTCGATAACCTGATCCGAAACCTTCACGCTCGAAGTAGCGGTCTTACCGTTTACGGTGGTGGCGGTAATCGTCGCTTCGCCAGCTTTATTGCCGGTCAGCGTGATGGTACCCGTCCGCCCATCATGCGTGGTGGGAGATATGGAAACGACCGAATTGTTGCTGGAGTCAAACGTCACAGTGTCATAGGCGGCGTCAACGTCGTCCGGATACACCGTGTAGTTGATCGTCTTGCTCGCCGAGGCGTCGCCAAAGGGTATAGTGATCTCAACGCTGGAGGTCGAGAAACCCACGCTGCTGGGCTGCACCGGATCGGGTACCACCGGCGTGGTGTCCACCACGTTGACCAGCATCGTATCCTTTTTCGTCACCCCGTCGTAGGTGCCGACCAGTTCGACGGTCGCGGTGCCGACCTTATGGCCCGTCACCGTAAAGCTCGTGGAACTGAGGCTGCCGACGGTGGCGATTGAAGTATCGTTGGAGCCCAGGGTAAAGTCAATGTCCGGGCTGCCCGTCTTGCCCACCGCAAAATCCACGCTTGCCGTCGGAGACGAACTGTCCTTGAGATCCAGCGTCAAGCTGCTCGGGACAATGTCCAAATCCGTCAGCGCGGCGGGTTTCGAGACAGTAACGGTTATACTGTCACTATAGGAACGACCAGAACTGCTCTGATACGCGGTCACGGTCACCGTGGCCTGACCAGCGCTTTCAGGAGCTATGGAGAATTGATCTGATCCGCTGTTGGACAAGCTTACGATTCCATCCCCACTGGTGACGTTCGCGGAGAACGTGGCATCATAGGATGTACTGCCGCCTTCGTAGCTCGCCGTGGCGGTGATCTTGCCAGAACTACCGCCCACTTTCAGGCTCAGCGAACCGGGACTGATGGATACGCCCGTTAGGTCGCCGTTTGCCGCAAACGCGGTCGGTACCACGGTCAAGAGCATCATCACCACGAGTGTGAGAGACAACCCCTTATACCATAGGCGGTGTGTCAGTTTGGAACTTGTCATACTTACCCTCCTCCAAACTCCTGAGTGGACCTGCCCCCGCTTCGAGCCCTTCCGGTGTGAAGCCCCAACGCCATCAACTGCGCATAAGCCGGCCATGGGTCCACATACTCATCCTTAATATTACAGAATGATTAGGAAAAAGAAAACAGTGATTGCATAAACAGCAATCAAGATTACATAATTGGTAAGGCTCGCCACGGGGTTTGCGCGGCCACTGCATTCCGGTGAAAAAAAGACGCTGAATGGCCGGTAATAAGTGCGGATTTTGCCCAAATTCCTCGGTCACCGGAGCGTTTTTTCAATGCGGCGCGCCGGTTTGGCAGATCCGGCGGCGCGTTAGGCTTGCGGCGTTTGCGTGCGCAGTCGCGAAAGATTGCAAAAAGCCCGGGATTGTGCTAGCATGTAACCATCACCCATTCAGTTTGCAGAGGAGGCGCATTCATGGCTTCAAATGGCAGAGGGCGGAATCGGCGGCGCGGTGCCGGCGAACGGCGCGGGCTCGGTATCGGCTGGTCGCTGTTTTCCATCCTGATGGTCGCGGCAATCTGCGCGATGGGCGTCTACGGCTGGAAGCTGTTGCGGGCCGGAGATGCGATCGCCACCACCCAGACGGACGCAATCGCCGAACAGCAACAGGCGCAACCGGACGCCGACGCAACGGAAGCGCCGGACTCGACGAATGCTCCGGAGGCAAAAGACGTTTCGCAATCGCAGACAAGCACGCCGGATCAGCCGCAGGAAACCGCGGCAGCCCAGCCGGAATCGGACTCCAATGCGGAGGACGAGGAAGATTCCGCGATGGTTTCCTCCGCAGAATGGCCGGCGCAGCAGTTCCCCGGAATCACGCCTTATCCGAGCGCATCCTACACCACCTATGTGGATGGCAGCCAAGCCGACATCCTTCTGCCGGCGGGCGGCGATTCGGGTTTCAAAGATTATGCGGCGCAGCTGGTTCATAACGGTGCTTCTATTTACTTGGACAACGCCCGTCTGACCGTGCTGGCAACGGGAGACACGGAAATCCAACTGGTTTACAGCGCCGATTCGCCTTCGATTTCGCTCTGCGCGGAACCCGCCATCTCCTTCGAGGACACGGGGGACGTACTGCCCCAGTCTGGGCGGCTGGTGTCCTCGGAACCGGGCGAGGATGCGCTGGGCCTTGTACTCACCTACCGGTGCGTCTCATTATCGGGCCTGATGGATTATCTGGACCTCCTCAAGCGGGAGGGCTGGACCTCCTCCGACCAGGCTTCTCCGGTGGACGGGACATACTATGCCACCTATCAGCGGGGCGATCGGATCATCACCATCGATTACTACGTCAACTCCTCCAATTTCCAGATTTTCCTGGGAACAAAAGTCGTGCAGTAAGTGTTCTGCCTTGTCCAGACGAAGTCCGGGGTTTTCCCCGGCCTCAGACCATCAACAAAGTCCCGTTCTGCTTCATTCGCTTCCGGCGACCTGTGCGCCGGAAGCGTGTTTCTACTACCAGTGCGCGCACTGGTGGCAGAAACAGTACCAACAGTCAGTGCGCCGCCCGGAAATCCGGCAGGATTTTAGGCGCACGAAGCACTTTTTCCATCGCATCAAAAAAACCATACGGGTTTTTTGATGCTCAGAGGCCGGGGGTTTTCCCCGACCTTCGTCAATCCATTCAAAACCGGAGTTTACCAGATGGCCCATGAGAACCAGCGTTGACGACGTATATATTCATAGAAGAAATTCCCCCGATCCGGCGCATCCCGGCCATACTCATTGGGTGGTTGGCAAGCGCACGGCAAAGTCAGCCCGTTCGAATCGCTGATGGAAACTTTTACGCGCTGCCATCTGGTACTGACCGTCCTCGATGTTCGCACCGAGGGCGGCCATTCGTTTTATTCCATATTATCGTAATAGATAAAGCCCGGCGCAGAACCGGCATTCTGTTCCATCCTTCATTGCGAGGGCTTAACAGGACATTCTTCCTCCGGTTGTGGTAGAATAAACGGGTAGCGTGTTATATAATCCGCAAATTTACGCGTCAGACGCTGCGGGAGGGGACTTTTGATGAAGCAAGTGATGGTGATCGGCGCGGGCGTTGCGGGACTGGCTGCGGCCGTCCGGCTGCAGCACGCCGGGTATCAGGTGACCTTGATCGAAAAAGAAAGCGCTGTCGGCGGCAAGATGAATCAGATCCGCGAGCGCGGGTTCTCCTTTGACGTGGGGCCTACCATCGTCATGATGCCAGATCTCTACCGGGAAGTTTTTTCAAGCTGCGGGCGAAACCCGGATGACTACATCCCCATGCGCCGCGTAGAGCCCATGCTGACCCTGAACTTTCCAAACGCCCAGCCGCTGAACTTCTCCGGAGATCTGGTGGAACTGACCCGGACAGTGGAGGCGATCAGCGAGCGGGACGCGGAAGGGTATTTTGCCTACCTTGCCAGCATCTACAAGCGCTACCGGATCGCCAAGAATCACTTCATCACCCGTTCCTTCCGGGGACCGATGGATTTTTACAACCCCAAATCGCTTTTTCAGGGCTTCCGCCTAAAGACGCTGGACGACGCCTATACGTCCATCTCCCGCTTCGTCCGGGACGACCGGCTGAAAAAGGCGCTGGCGTTCCAGACGCTCTATATCGGCATTTCACCCTTTGACGGTCCTTCACTGTACACCATCATCCCGATGATCGAACTGATCTACGGCGTATGGTTCATTCAGGGCGGCATGTACCAGATGGCCGAGGCCATGAAGCGGCTGTTTCTGGAACTGGGCGGCAAGCTGCTGCTGAGCACCGCCGTGGATGAGATTGTCATCCGCCGCGGTCGCGCGGTGGGCGTCCGGGTCGGGGACAAGCAGTTGGCGGCCGACTACGTGGTGTGCAACGCGGACTTTCCTTATGCGGTTAAAGACCTGATTCGGAAACCCACCGACCGCGGTCCGTACACGGACAAGAAGTTACAGAATATGACCTATTCCTGCTCCTGCTTCGTCCTCTACCTGGGGCTTGATAAAAAGTATCCAGTAAAGACGCTGCACTCGATCCGCTTCTCCGGCGATTTTGAGAAGAATGTCGCGGACATCTTCGATCGCCGCGCGCTGCCCGATGATCCGTCGTTCTACCTGTACGTGCCAAGCTTTCTGGATGAGACGCTCGCGCCGGAGGGCTGCGAAGCGCTGTACATTCTGGTGCCGGTGCCAGACCTCTCCGGTGACAACGTGCAGTGGCGCGAGGAAACCGTGACCGCCTACCGGGACAAGGTTCTGGAACTGGTGGAGCGGGAGACAGTCTTTTCCGACGTGCGCAGCCACATTATGGTGGAAAAGTGCTATACGCCTAAGGATTTTGAAAGCCGCTTCTTTGCGATACACGGCGCGACGTTCGGCCTGCGCCCGACGCTTCGGCAGAGCAACTACTTCCGCCCCCACAACAAGTTTTCCGGCGCGGAAAGACTGTACTTCTGCGGCAGCAGCACCCATCCGGGCGCGGGCGTGCCAATCGTACTGACCAGCGCGAAGCTGGCGGCGGAGGAGCTGATGCGAGATGACCGTGCATGATGCCGTCCAGGAGACCTTGAGCAGGCATTCGGACTTCGCTTACTGCGAGCAGATCATCCGGAAGTCCTCCCAGAGTTTTTACAGCGCGTTTTCGCTGCTTCCGCGCTTCAAGGCCCAGTGCGTGTTCGCCATCTATGCCTTTTGCCGGGGCGCTGACGACGCGGTGGACCGCCACCTGAGCGCCCCCCGTCTGGACGATCTGGAAGCGAAACTGTGCGCCCTGTTCTCGGACGGTGCGCCGGACGGGCCAGTGTTTCGGGCGCTCCAGGCCGTTCGCGAAGTGTTCCCACTGGAGAAGCAGCCTTTTTTGGACATGATCGCGGGGCAGCGGCGGGACCTCAACTTTACACAGCCCCGGAATCAGGAAGAACTTGACCGCTACTGCTATGAGGTGGCGGGGTCCGTCGGGCTGATGCTGCTCCCGGTTTTGTCCGCCCGCACAGCGGAACTGAAACAGGCGGCTGTAGGGCTTGGCACCGCGATGCAGCTGACCAACATCCTTCGGGATGTGGGCGAAGACGAACGGATGGGCCGGATCTATTTCCCCGAAAGCGCCATGGCGGAAGCGGGGTATTCCGCGGAAAACCTGAAGCGGGGCGTCATTGACAGCGCTTTCCTCCGGCTGTGGGAAAGTCAGGCTGAACGGGCCGAACGTCTGTACGATGCCTTTGAGGCGAAGTCGGGGCTTCTCGACGACGACGCCCGGCCTGCGACGCTTGCCGCGCTCCGGCTGTACCGTGGGATTCTGAACGCCGTCCGCAACAACAACTACCGCTGCTTTGACCGGCGCGCGTATCTGGCCGCGGACGAACGTAGCCGCATTCTCCGGCAGCTTCTGCCGCAAATGCCGGATGCCGACGAAGAGGAGGCGCTTGTATGAACAACTTTTGGGGCGTCCTGGTGTCCGTCATGTTCGTGGCGCTGGTCATCGGCGCGTCTGCGTTTTTACAGAAGCGGGGCATGCTTTCCGCAGAGGGATCGCGCAAGTTCATCCACATCGGGGTGGGCAACTGGTGGCTGCTGGCGATGCTTTTTTTTGATTCTCCCTGGTGGGCCGCCGTGGCGCCGCTGCTCTTTGTCGCGGTCAACGCGCTCAGCCGCAGATTCACGCTGATTTCCGCCATGGAACGCAGCGGAAAGGACGCGGGTTGGGGCACCGTATACTACGCGATCTCGCTCCTGGTCATGGCGCTCTTTTCCTTCAGTCCAATGAGCCGCCCCTATGTGGGCGCGCTTGGCGCTTTTGCGATGGCCTACGGCGACGGTTTTGCCGCGGTGGTGGGCCAGCGGTATGGCAGGACAGGCTACAGGATCGGCACAAACAGGAAGAGCTGGGCCGGAAGCGCCGCGATGCTTCTGTTCACCTTCGCGGCCTCCGTTCTGGTACTGGCGCTCTCCGGTCGCCCGGCGTTTGGACCTGCGGCTGCGCTGGCCCTGCTTGCGACGATTCTCGAAGCGGCGACGCCGCTGGAGCTTGACAACCTCACGGTGCCGCTGGGCGTGACCCTATTGTACCAGCTTGCGTTTTTCCGCTGAAGGACCGGAATTTTTCATTAAATACATGGAGGAAACGCATGTTCAACCTTGCCTTCGGATTCTTTGCGAGTCTGATCATCGTCGTCCCGTCGGTTAAAAAGCGTCTGCTGACCCAGTCCGGCGCGGCGCTTGCCGTCGCCACCGGCGCGCTGTACAGCCATCTGGCCGGATGGCAGCTGTGGGCGCTTCTGATCTTCTTTTTTCTGAGCGCAAACCTGATTACCCGCCTGAGAAACGCGTTCGCAAAGGAAGCCATTCGAAAATCCAAGCGCGAAGGACCGCGCAGCGCATACCAGGTGGCGGCCAACAGCGTGCCCGCGCTGATGGCGGCGGCCCTGTACGCCTACACCAAACGGCCGGTGTATCTGATCATCGCCTGCGGCGTGATCGCGGCTGCAACCGCGGACACCTGGGCGTCGGAGATCGGCATCCTGAGCAAGCGCCGCCCGGTTTCCATCCTGACCGGCCGCCCGATGGAAAAGGGCCTTTCCGGTGGCGTCAGCGCGCTGGGCTTTCTCGCTACCTTCGCGGCGTCTGCGGTGGTTTCAGGGCTGGCGCTGCTCCTGTACGCGCCGGTGATGGCAACCGTCACCCCACATTGGGCCGCCTTTGGGCTGATGTTGGCACTGGGCGTGCTCGGCTCGGTGATCGACAGCCTGCTGGGCGCAACGGTTCAGGCCAAGTATGAAGCCCCCGGCTCCCCCTCGCTGATCGAGGAAAAAACCTCGGGCGCGCTTTTGCGCCTGGTCTCGGGCGTCGCCTGGATTGACAACAACATGGTCAACCTGCTCAGCGGGTTGCTTGCGGGCGTGTCCGGACTGCTGCTGGGTATCAGGCTATAACAGGAAAAAAATCGGCCCGCCGCAGTTCTGCACATGCGGCGGGCCTTTGAGTAATAAAAACCCGTTTGGTTTTTCGAGCGAAGTCCTGCGAAAATCTCCGGATTTACTTCCCGCCGCTCAGCGCGGAACGGCCCAGAAAAGCAGCGGAAGAACCCAGCGCTTCCTCGATACGGAGCAATTGGTTGTATTTGGCGACGCGCTCGGTGCGGCAGGGCGCGCCGCTCTTGATTTGCCCGGCGTTGACCGCGACGGCAAGATCCGCCAGCGTGGTATCCTCGGTCTCGCCGGAGCGGTGTGAAACCACCGCCGCGTACCCGGCGCGCTGCGCCACGCGGATGGTTTCCAGCGTCTCGGAGAGGCTCCCGATCTGGTTGAGCTTAATCAGAATCGCGTTGGCGACGCCCTTTTCAATGCCCTTTTTCAGGATTTCTACATTGGTGACGAACAGGTCGTCGCCCACGAGCTGGATTTTCTTGCCCAACCGCTTCGTAAGCTCCACCCAGCCATCCCAGTCCATCTCCGACAAGCCGTCCTCAATGGACACGATCGGGTAGCGGCTCACCCAGTCCTCATACAGCGCAATCATCTCCGCGGAGGTCTTTTTCACGCCGTCAAAGCTGTAGTAGCCATCTTCGTAGAACTCGGACGCCGCCGGGTCCAGCGCGATGAACACATCCTTGCCCGGCACATACCCGGCCTTTTCGACGGCCTCCACGATCAGCTTGAGCGCTTCCTCGTTGTTTTTCAGGTCGGGGGCGAATCCGCCCTCGTCGCCGACGGCGGTAGACATGCCCTTTGAATGGACGACGCCCTTGAGCGTCTGATAGACCTCGGCGCAGATGCGCAACGCCTGTGAAAAGCTCTCCGCGCCCAGCGGCATGATCATGAACTCCTGCACGTCCACGTTGTTGTCAGCATGCTTGCCGCCGTTTAGGATGTTCATCATCGGGGCGGGCAGGATGTGGGCGTCCGCACCGCCAATGTAGCGGTAAAGCGGCTGGTACAATTCCTCCGCCGCCGCGTGCGCCGCCGCAAGCGATGCGCCCAGAATGGCGTTGGCCCCCAGGCGGGATTTGTTCTTGGTTCCGTCGAGCGCCAGCAGCGCCTCGTCGATGGCGCGCTGCCCGGTGACTTCCACGCCCTTGAGCCTGGGCGCGATCTCCTTGAACGCGTCCGTCACCACGCCCTTCACGCCCTTGCCGTGATAGCGCTTCTTGTCGCCGTCCCGCTTCTCCAGCGCCTCCAGAGAGCCGGTGGACGCGCCGGAGGGCACCGCCGCTCTGCCCAGCACGCCGTCTTCGGTCAATACCTCTGCTTCTATCGTCGGGTTGCCCCGGGAATCGAGGATTTCCCTCGCCTTGACATCGATGATCTTCGACATGATAATCCCTCCCAATTGTCCTTGGCCGCCCGTACCTCGTGGCCCAATGGTTGGACCACTTAAGCAGCTCTTTATCCTAAAGATACCCAATTTGGCACGGGATTATCAGCCGCGGGCGGGTAGATTTCAAATGCCATTCGTCCGCTTGAAAACCTTTTATTTTTCCGGTGGCTCGACAGTACTCCGTCAGGCTGTGGAACTGTTTCACCGTTTGGGCGCGTCAGTGCTCCGCCAGGCCATAGGCCTGTTCCACTGGCAGCGAAAAAACCACCGCCCCCGCGTCGGTTCCCGGCCCGGCCTTTTGAACGATGGCGTCCATCACTGCCTGCCGGAGCCTTCCGGGCACCACGGTGAACAGCACTTCCTTCTCCGCCTGAACCGACACGCCAAAGAATCTTTCCGCCTGCTTCATGCCCACGCCGCGGGCGTGGATGATCGTGCCGCCGAATGCGCCAGCGGCGCGCGCCAACTCCATCGCCTCATCGGCATAACCATGATTGACCACCGCCAGCACCAGATCATACCCGAACGGTTCCATATCGCATTCCTCCGCGCCCATCGACGCCTCCGCAAGCGCCCGGCCCGCCGCGCCCAATGGAATCCCAAAGGCGATGCCGCTGCCCGGTCTTTTCAGGTTCATTTCGCCGCAAAGCCTGGTCAGCGCCTCGGAGGCGGCTTCCCGCGGCATCACACAGTAGAGCACATCTTTTTGCGTCTCGCCAAGGCCCAGATAGGACAGAATGCTCCTCTTGGCGGTACCGCGGCCCAGCGTCATCACATCCAGCTTCGCGCCATATCCACTGAACAATTGGGACGACTTTTCCCCGTTGCCCCTTGGCACAACCACCATAACGAATTGAAGCGGCGCGCATGTCATCACGAGCATCCTCCCTTGCCATCTGCGGCAGCGGCTGCCGGTGCGGCCTCGGATGGAACGTCGAGCGTTTCGTCCGGCGGCGGATCGCTTTCCGGTTTGCCCGGAGAGGCGTCCCCCACGGCCGTCTCCTCACAAGTCGCTCCTGCCCGGTTTGCCGGTTGGGCGGAATCCCCGGCTGTCACCAACGCAGCGGACTCCGGCACGACAGTTACCAGAGAAGCAGCATCCGTCGTAGTAGACCCCTGTGCAGCGGCCTCCGGCGAAGCAGACTCCCCCTCCGCACCGGTTGGGGAGGGTTCCGAAGCCCGAGTCTGCTCCAACGCTTGGGCTCCTTCCGGCGCCGCAGGCAACGCCCTGACCTCGCCGAGGACTCCGAAGTGCATCCCTCGCTCCTCCGGATCTTCCTCGCCCAGTTTCGCCTCCCGCGAAAGCTGCTCTTTCTTTTCAAGCAGCAGGCCGCGAGTCAGCTTCCGCTGGTAGATCACGCCCATCGCCTGCACGGTGATCAGCGGCATCATCGCCACCATTCCCACCAAGCCGAATGCGTCCGTCATCACATTGCCGCCGACCGCGTTGCACACGCCCACCGCAAAGGGCAGGAGAAACGCGGCGGTCATCGTGCCCGCGGCCACGCCGCCCGAGTCAAAGGCGATGGCGGTAAACATCCTCGGGGAATAGAAGGTCATCAGGAGCGCCAGCGCATAGCCCGGCAATAAAAACCACCAGACCGAAAGTCCCGTGAGCACCCGCACGATGGAGAGCGCAGAAGCCGCGCCCACGCCGATGGACAGGCCCGTCATCATCATCTTGCGGGAAATTGCGCCGCTTGTGATTTCCTCCACCTGCCGGTTCAAAACGTGCACCGCCGGTTCCGCGTAAACCAGGAAGAAGCCGATCAACGCGGCCAGCGGCGTCAGCGTCCAGCGGTGATTACGCGCCAGCGCTGCCGCGATGGCGCTCCCCGCGGGCATGAAACCCAGGTTCGCGCCGGTCAAAAACACCGAAAGACCTACGAGCGTGTAGACAAGGCCGATCACAATGCGGATCAGCTGCCGCAGGGGCATGCGCAACCGCACAATCTGAAACATGAGGAAGATTGCCACCACCGGCATCAGGACCAGCAGCACCTCCCGGAAAAAGGCCGCCCAGCCAGAGGCCAGCGCATGAATCATTTCGGAAAGCCCTGTCACATTGCCGCCCGCCTCGAACGCGAAACCCGAGGTGGATGGGTCAAAAAACAGGCCCATTACAAGCACCGACAGGACCGGACCGATAGAACACAACGCGCAGATGCCGAAGCTGTCCTCCTCGGAGGATTTTCCGCCGCGCACCGCCGAAACGCCCGCGCCAAGCGCCAGGATGAAGGGTACCGTGATGGGGCCGGTGGTCACGCCGCCGGAATCGAACGCCACCGCCAGAAAATCGGGCGAGGCGATCGCGCCCACCAGGAACACC
Source organism: uncultured Clostridia bacterium (assembly GCA_937934775.1). Lineage (GTDB taxonomy): Bacteria > Bacillota > Clostridia > Christensenellales > Aristaeellaceae > JAEZHK01. Next base: position 8,786 of record CALGYL010000003.1, on the reverse strand, counting down.
AGCGCGTAGGATACGATCAATAGAACCGCCATGCGCACCCGAAAGAGAATGCGCATCAGCGCAAGCATCAAAAACAATCCGACGCCGCCCGCCACCGCCAATACCAGCGCCATGTCGGGCACAGCCGGAACCTGTTTGGTCAACAATTGCAGATCGGGCTCGGCAACGGTCACCACCACACCCAGCACAAACGCGCAGCCCAGAATCAGCCACAATTTCCTGGACCGGGTCAATTCCGAACCGATGGCTTTGCCGATGGGCATCATTGAAAGGTCCGCGCCCAAGGTGAACAGGCTCATCCCCAGGATTAAAAGCAACATTCCGGAAAGAAACATGATCAGCGTCCAAAATGGCATCGGGGCCAGCGTAAAATGAAGTGCCAGAACAACAGCGCTGACCGGCAATACCGCCAACGCCGCCTCCCGTAGCTTTTCCAGCATCTCCCTTAGCATGAACGCCTGCCTCTCTGAACACCAATAGACTGACTACAGTGTACCGTATCTTCCCAAACCTTGTCAACCCCGCCGCTATCGCAGGAAGATCGCACCCGCGATGCCCGCGAGCACCGTCAGTAGGATCGGATTCACATGGAAGCGGATGTTGAGCACCGAAACGATGCCAAAAATGAGGAACGCGCCCAGGTTGACCGCCCCCATTGGGTTTGAAAGAATCGCGCCCAGGCTCGCGCCCGGCGCGACCACGCCCACCGCGATGGTCCCCGCCGCCGCCGCGATCAGTCCCGCCGCCGCGGGCTTGACGCCCGCAATGACGCCGCGCATGATCTGGTTCTTCCGGTATCGGTCGATAAATCGCATCACCAGGGCCACAAAGACAAACGAGGGGAGCATCACGCCGATGGTCGCGGCCAGCGCGCCCCAGAACCCGGCGTCCAGGTAGCCCACGTAGGTCGCCGCGTTGATGGCGATGGGGCCGGGTACCACCATGTCCAGCGCGTTCAGGTCCGCGATCTGCCCGATGGTGACCGAGAAATGCCTGGCCTCGGCGATGATCAGCGACATCATGCCGTATCCGCCGCCAAAACCGGTCGCACCGATCTTGACAAACGCCAGCATCAACTGAAAGAACTCGTTCATTTCGAGACTTCACGCTCCTTCCAACGCTGATAGAAATAGCCCGCAGCGCCAGCCGCCAGCACCACCAGCGGCGCGCTGACGCTGGTGAAGGCGATCAGCGCGAACGCGCAAAGCATCAGGATCACGGTAAACGCGCTATGAATGTTCCCGCGCCCCAGCGCAAAGGCGCCCGCCAGAACCAGCCCCGCCGATGCCGCGCGAATGCCCTGAAACGCACCCGCGAAAGCGCCTTCCCTCGGGACATAGTTCAGAAGGATCGTCGCCACCAGCATCAGAATGAAAGCGGAGACGGTCGCGCCGATTCCGGCCGCGATCATGCCGACGACGCCCGCCGCCCTGCGCCCGATGAAGCAGGCGCAGTTCAGCGCGATTACGCCGGGCAGCGTTTGCGCCAGCGTGGCGTATTCGATGAACTCCGCCTCGCTCATCCAGTGACGCTTGTCCACCACGTCCCGCTGAATCAGCGGCAGCATCGCAAGGCCCCCGGCAAAGGTGAACGTGCCCGCTTTGAAGAACACCCAGAACAGTTCCCCCAACGTTGAAAATTTCGTTTTTTCCATTGAAAAGACGCAGTCCTTTCCCGCGCGGTTCATCCGCGCAGCATGTCGTCCAGCTTTGAAACGGTGTTCCAATTTCGGCTGGTTGCCCGTGCGTCCAACTTGTCCATACTGGAAAACAGCTTGCACGCCCGAATGCTGTGCTCCAGCAGAAGATACAGAATTCTTCCCGATTGGACGTAGGTTTCGCCCGGCTTTTTGAGCGACGCCATCCGCTGGGCCGCCTCCGCGGGAAGCGGCGCGGACAAGAACGTCATATACAGGCTGGCGGCGTCGCCCGCCGCCTCCTGTGCGTATTCAATCTGCTCCGATGAAAACGGCAGACCTTCCGCCGCCGCGTGGATCTCCTCCGCGCTTCGCACCAGCACCGGAATTTGAAAGCCGAACCGGACGCCGAGCGCATCTTCGATCATGGGCTCCAGCGCCGCTTCCTCCAGCGAAGATTCAAACAGCGCGTTGCCGCTGTTCAAATGGGTTTTCACTTTACCCAACCCCAGTTTTTCCAGCTCCGCGCGCAGTTCCGCCATCGGAACGGCTGTCTTCCCGCCCACGTTGATTCCGCGCAGAAGCGCCACATAGCGAGGCATGCGATCTCCCCTTCTCCGTCAAGCCGCCAGGCGCCGGTTCGTGACCGGCCCGCCGGGCGCTTTCATTTTGCATTCCCAAATCTGACCAGGTTGAACCGCACCATGTCCTGAACCAATTCAAGCGGCAGCGGTTTGTCCATTGGCAACTGCACCGCGCCTTTGGACGTCTTGAACGGCATCAGCCGCTCGCAAAACACCTCGATGGCTTCCGCTCCCGGGTAAAAACCGATGTGGCGCTTGAACGCCGCAAAGTGGGCGATGTTGACCTTCTGCCAGAAGGTAGGCATGCCCCAGCTGATCTTCTCCACCGCGTCCGGCGCGGCCGAGCGGATCGCCGACCGCATAGCGGTCAGTTTTTCCGCTGTCTCCGGCGGGAATTCCTGAATGTACGCGTCCATACTTTCCGCAACGGGTCTTGCCATAAAATCTTCGCCTCCCCCTGTTTTACCGAACCGCGCGTGATCTGATCGACGGTGGTATGCATCCAATCTCTTTGAGATGTGCGCTTGTTCCTTTTATGGTATCAATATACCGCATGCGGCCCGGTTCCAACCGAAGCAGAGCCTAAACTTCGGACCGCGCGGGCGCGGCCTCATTTCGTCCGATCCTGAAGAAATGCCGCCCAGTCGCGCCCCGGGTCGTCCGCGCGCTCCTGCCAGTAGGAAAGCCGCCGCGTGTAAAACTCGATCTTCTCCGCCAGCGCGGACTCCCGTTCCTCGCCCGCGCCCAGCGCCACAGCGGTCAGCTCGTAAAACACCAGCCCGGGCGCATGGGTGCCGACATGCACGGTCGATCCCGCCTGCCCCACCGCGTGGGCCAGCGAGGCAAGCCGGTGGTCGCTCTCTTCCTTAGCGGCTGCGTGAGCGGCCAGAATCGCGCGTTTGGCCTCCGGCATCTTGATTTCACCGCTGGACCAAGCTTTGCACTTTTCAAGCGCGATGCGGGGCCGCGGCTCGTCTGGCCGTTCCGCTTCAAAAGCGGTAAGTGCCGTCTGCGCGCAGTCCAGCGCCCAGAGCACCAGCGCCCGGTGGCTTGAGTGCGCCAGCATCGGCAAAAGCGACCGCAGGCATTGACTCTCCGGGGAGAACAGGATTCGCTTCCCGCTTTTACGCTTCCCTTGCAATGGTGTCTCGCCCTCCATGCCCTTTCCTCCCGTTTATACCAAGTAGAAATATGATTTACTCCAAAGGACTGGAAGATTTTCAATGCAGAACAAGGAGCTGGAACGAGGCGTAGCAGCGCTACGCTGAGTGGAGGGCGACACAGTCCTGCGCGAAAAGATTCCGTTCAACGAGGAATTCATATTTTGGATTGGTATTACTTGAATACCGCCAACACGGCCTTGGAAGCAAGTCGCGAAAGCACGCGCTTGGTCACTCCCGCACGATGCGGCATGTAGTAATCGCAGTCCACCTCCAGCCAACCCTTATCCGCCCAGTAGCGGCGGTCGAAGCTGTCGCTGGAATCCCGCCGCCAGAAACCCTGCTGCACGCGAAACGCGAGCAGGGAAAACAGCGTTGGGTCTGCCGAAGCGCCGGACTGCGTCGCCCGGAGTAGCCTGCCCGCCGCCTTTTCAAGCGCCGGCCCGTACTTTTCTTCGATTTTCTCCTTTTCGGACAGCGCACCGAGGAAGAGCTTATTTCCGCCCAGCACCTTCACGCCCCAGGTGGTCAGCGCGACGGACATCGTGCGGAGCGTATGCTTCGTCGAGCGGCTGCCGGAGGTGGTGATCAGCCACGCGCATTTGCTGTAGAGCGCCGGACGGTGGCACAGGAACGCCAGCCGGTCGATCCAGTTCTTCACGTGGCCGCTCACATCCTCCACGTAGACGGGGCTTGCGATCACCAACGTGTCGGCCCAGAGCATTTTGTCCCGAATGCCTAAAAGGCCGTCCTTCAGCGGGCAATAATCCTCGCCGCGGTCAAAACACGCCCTGCAGCCCAGGCAGAACTCCAGGCGAGGCCGTGCAAGAGAGATCTCCTCCACATCCAGCGAAACACCTCGCTCCGCGCAGGCTTGCTCCAGCTTTTCGCGGAAAAGCCTGATAGTCCGCGCGGTGTTCCCGTCCCCCCGGCTGCTTCCCAGAAGAAAAAGCGCGTTCATTCGCCATCCTCCCCTTTGCTGAATACAACGGCCCCGCCATCTTCCCCGCTGGGCAGGCAGAAAGCAATGAAGGATTTCATCGCGCCGGTGAGGTATTTGTTCTTGTGGTGAATCACCTTGAAACGCCGGACAAAGGACAGGCCGTCGATCGCAACCGGTCTCAGGAGCCCGGAAGCGACTTCCTTCTCCACTGCGCGCCGGGAGATCACCGAAATGCCCAAACCCTCCGCCACCGCCGCCTTGATGGTGTCGGCGTTGTTGCATGTCCATGTCGCCTTCCAGTCCAACGAATGCTCGGCCATAACGGTTTCGAACGTCCGGCGGGTGCCGCTGCCCACCTCCCGCAGGATGAAGTTCTGCGCCTGAAGCTCCTCCGGCGCAACGTTCGTCCGGCCGAAAAACAGGTGCTCCCGGCCGCAGATAAGCGTCAGTTCGTCCTCGGCGAAGGGATTTTGCACAATGTCTGGCAGCGTCACTTCGCCCTCTACCAGCCCCAAATCCAGTTTGTCCTCCACCAGCAGCCGCTCGATGCGCTCGGTGTTGTCCTCCGTAACTTCGAGCTGCGGGCCGGGGTGCATGCGCTGATAAGCGGCCGCCAGCCCCGGCAGCACGCAGGCGCCGATGGTGACGCTGGCGCCGATGCGCAATACGCCGCCGTCATTCCAAGATCGCATTGCCCCTTCCGCCTCCCGGTTCATGCGAATGATATGCCGGGCGTAGCCAAGCAGCTTTTCGCCGGGGCAGGTCAGGTACAGCTTTCTGGACAGGCGCTCGAACAGGCGCACGCCGTAGTGCGCCTCCATCTCCGCAATCGCCTGACTGACCGCCGACTGCGACATGTACAGCGCCGATGCCGCCTGGGTCATGTTCATCTCGTCGCAGACGGCCACAAAGATCTGATAATGCCGGATTGTCAAACCGCCGCCTCATTTCATAAGCTCAATCTTATTACTTCGATAAAATTATAACGCTTTACTTATGTTTCGTCAAGCGGTATACTGGTGCGCGAGGAGTGATTCCATGAAAAATCTGGTGAAGCGGTTGCCCGGCATCCTGCTGGCGGCGGCCGTGGCGGTACCCGCCTGGTGGATCGGAAAACAGTTTCCGGTGGTCGGAAGCCCGGTATTGGGCATTCTCTTCGGCATGCTGCTGGCTTTCTGGAAGCGACCGGAAAAATTGAACCCCGGTATCTCCTACACATCCAAAAAACTCTTGCAGTATTCGATCATCCTGCTGGGCTTTGACATGAACTTGTTCCACGTGTTCGAAGTGGGCAAGCAGACGCTGGTATTGATGGCGTTCACACTGACGGCCGCGTTCCTGGCCGCGTACGCGCTAACGAAGCTTCTCAAAGTCGAGCGAAACACGGGCATCCTGATCGGCGTGGGCACGGCAATCTGCGGCGGCTCCGCCATCGCGGCCACCGCGCCGGTTATCGAGGCCGGAGACGAAGATGTGGCCCGGTCAATCTCCACAATCTTCCTGTTCAACGTAATCGCGGCGTTTCTATTCCCCGCGCTGGGCCATATGATGCACATGACCGACCAGAGCTTCGGGCTGTGGGCGGGCACGGCGGTCAACGACACCTCCTCGGTGGTGGCGGCGGGCTACACGTTCTCAAGCGCCGCGGGGAACCTGGCGGTCATTGTCAAGCTGACAAGGACCTTGATGATTGTGCCGGTAACGCTGGCGCTGGCGCTGTATACGTCCCGGAAAAAGGCTCAAAGCGGCGGCGCGGGCTACCGGCTGAGCGCCATCTTTCCCTGGTTCGTTTTGGGCTTTCTGGCCGCTTCGGTAGTCAGTACCTTCCTGCCCATCCCGGCGGGCTTTAGCCAGGCACTGGTGCAGATTGGCAAATTCATGATCGTGATGGCGATGGTCTCCATCGGCCTCAATACCAACCTCGTCAAGCTGATCAAGAATGGCTGGAAGCCGATTTTGATGGGACTGGGCTGCTGGGCGATCCTTGCGGTCACCTCCCTGTTGGTGCAATACGCCATCCTGGCATGACGCTCATTTCGATACAAAAAGCGCGCCGCCTGCCCACTTGCAGGAGGCGCGCTTTTGCATCTGTCACAAGGTTTCGCTTTTCTCGCTCAATCAGAGGGCAGATGTCAGCTTGCGCGCAGAACAGGGTAGAGATCCATCCCTGCTTTGCCGTCGAAGTACGTCTTCAGGTTATAAAATGCCTGCCGCTTCGCTTCGGGGTATGCTCCGTGACGCCTTTCCACGTCGTCCATGCGCTTTTTCAGGTCGATGGTGCCGTCCGCCATCGCCAGGCTGTCGCACAGCTGAATGAGCCGGTCGTAGTCGTCATATTCGTACCCGGCAAGCAACCCTTCGATCTCCCGGTGCTCTTCCTCCGTCACATCCGCCTCTCCGATATACAGGGATAAATCCTTGATCGGGAAGGAATGGGTAATGCAGATCCTTGCCGCCTCCATATACCCCAGGCGCTCCAGGAAATGGTAACCGTCGATCACGTGCGCAAGGCCTGTGACGCCCTCCTTCCGGCCGATGTCGTGCAAAAGGCCCAGCACATACGCCTTTTCCGGTTCCATCCCCAGGCATCGCGCGGCGATCTTTTCCGCACACACCGCGGCCAGGCGGCTATGATCCCGCCAAAGCCCGGGGTTCATTTGGTTGGCTTCCTCCAGAAGGCGCTCGGCCTCCTCCCTCGTAGGCAGCATGGGATCCCTCCATGATTGATATTTTCGCCGCGTGGCGCACCGTCCGAACAATTCCGAAAATCTCAACAGGTACCGGGGTTTTCGCCATGCATCCGCGCAGACACCGTATCCGCACCGGAAACAGGCAAGCGTCACCTCCTGGGTACTGGCCGTAAACGGACACCCGGTCAACAATTTTCCCTCATCGGGAAACCCGGTCCGGAAACCTGCGTTTCCCCGCGATTTCGTCCAGCGTGATTTTATACACCGCCGTGACGGCCATGACCTCGGGAGGGCAGCTGTATTCGGGAAATCCGCAGTGCGTCATCAGGAGGGCGATGCCCTTTTCCGCCTCCTCCCCTGACACCAGTTTGCAGTCGCCGTAGCCGATGAAGCTCTCAAAATCGCAGGTGATGCCGCCGCGGCCGTTGGGGACGAAGCCGTGGCAAAGGTCGCCCTCCACGCATACGCGGGCGCTTTTCTCGATCAGTTCGTGCTTTCTGCCTTCCTTCGCGCCGTGAAAGTACAGCGCGACGCGGCCATCCTGAGCCACATACCCAAAGGACAGCGGCACGATGTAGGGCGCACCTTCGTCCAGAAGGCCCAGCCGGATTGTGTCGCAGCGGCCGACAAGTTTGGCGATCTCCTCAAAATCCCTGATCTCCCGTTCTGCTTTTCGCATGTTTGAGTCCCTCCTGATGGTTAGGTCTTCGGCCAGAATTTGGCCTCATTTTTCGCTCTCTCTTCGCACGTATCGCAGGATGACGGTTCCCTCGTCCGCCATGAATTCCGTAAGGCGCAGCGGAAGCGGCGCGTTGCCGCCGTAGAACAGCGGCCTGCCACCGCCCAGAATCACCGGAATGATGCCGATGATGTACTCATCCACCATGTTCTCCCGAATGAAGCCGTCCGCCAGCTTTCCGCCGCCGAATAGAAAGACGTCCTTCCCCTGCCTTGCCAGTTCCTCCCGCAGAACCGCGCACACATCGCCTGTGATAAAGCGCACATTGTCAAAATCGGGCGGCGGCTGGTGTGTGGCGACAAAAACCGTCTTTCCCTGAAAATCGCCCAGCATCCCCTGGTCATAGCAGGCTCTGCCCATCACCACCGCGTCGATCCCCTCAAGGAAAGCCTCGTAGTCCCACTTGTTCGGGGTATCCAGCGCCCGGCTTCCGTCGCCCTTGATCCAGTCGTAACCGCCATCCGCATCCGCGATGTACCCGTCCAGGCTCATCGCAAGACTCATGATCAACCGTCTTGCCATTGTTCCCGCCCCCTGTTCGCGCGAAAGATCCTGTGCCTTTGTGCGTTTGGACATACCCCCGAATTGCACATCCGCCCCTATCCGTCTTTCCCCACCAGCCACCTCTTGGCTTCTTCCGGGTCGGAGAAGAACCGGGTCTGCCGTGCGATGCCCAGATGGAGTAAAGCCATCTGTCGCCGAATCTTCCAGGCGCTGACAAAGGAACAGCCCACGAAGCACAGCTTTCGGATCGTGCCCTCGATGGCCTGGACATGCTTGGCCAGCGCGCGGACGGCCTCGCCATCCAGTCTTGTCTCATACAGGTCGATCCAGATCCAGCGGTAAGCGCGTCCCGGCTGCCGCAGGATGAATTCCTCCTCCGCCTTCATGACGCGCAGGAGCTTGGCCTTATTAGAAAAGCAGCTCCCGTACTTCAGCGGATGCAGTTCCCCGTTCATGAAGTAGTAGGGACACGCGCTGCCGCTGGGGGAATTAGATCGGAAGAGCACACGTCTGAACTCCAGTCACCTAGG
>CALGYL010000002.1 GCA_937934775.1 uncultured Clostridia bacterium | reverse complement strand
ATGTCATAAAGTAGCGGTCGGGGTCGGGCGGATGGTAGACTCTTTCTGTTACACAGGAAGGTGTGGCAGAAAGGGCTGAAGGAATGGAAGGAGCAAAATGGATGGACATCCGCAACGACCGCCAGAAGGGATTAAACTACACGGAAATCGGGAAGAAGTATCACCTCGACCCGCGCACGGCAAAGCGATACGCGCTGTCAGAAACGAAGCCAGCGTACCAATTAATTGTCTGGGCGAATTCTTTCTTCCACGTGCTCGTTTGCCCAAGTTCATCGGTAATCGTCGACAGCGTGATCTGTTTGTTCATGCTCCCATTATACCATATTTGCCGCTGCTTCGCCGCCATAGCTTTCATGTGGTGTTGCCCTAGCAGTATCATAGGCTTTATTTCTTTTAATAGCTTGCCACCTCCAAGCTCCCCTGTGTTGGATCAATTATACTACTTCTGTTCACTATTTGCGAGTCAGCTCACACGAAATATACTATTCTACATGAAAGGGCAGTGGAATATGTCAAATCAAATGAGTATGTAGACAGCTTTTCAGGGGGGAAATGGTGGGAGCGGTTCCTGTCCCTGAGTTGAGATGCCATCATCGATCATGCTCTGTTATCGGTTTTTTTCGTCTCAGCACTTGCAGCAACGAATTTTCTCTGCAAATAGCGAGAATTTCGGGTAAAATTCCTAATTGCACTCATGCTGGGGCGTTCTGAGGCATCTGAATTGATCGTTGACAGGCCTATTCGCTTAGTATAAAATCATGGAAGTGATTCCAATTTTGTTGGGGGGATTCTTTTTGCCTTGGCTTGTTACCAGCGTCCACATGTGCCTGCCCAGCACGATAGACCACGCGTTTTTCCAAGAGCCAGGCGTTCATTGGCTCGTAATGTCTGATTCTTCAGTGCTTTTTAGCCGTGATCTGATGCACTGGCGTTGGTCAGCCGATGGGTTTTGCAGGGGAGAGGGGGATATACTTGTTCCAATATGCGAGGGCGCTTTGCATTTTCCAGATGGTGTAGTATTTGTCTATTACAGCAGCGAAGGAACGCGACTGTCTCTGCCTTACACGAGAGGCAAAGGTGACCTAGCACTCGCGCCGCGCTGTGCTCGTCTGCGCGTATGGGCTCGGGAGTGCCGCTATCAGCCGATCCATCAGCGCTTCTCCATGGGCGTCCAGTTCTCCGCCCGGCCGACAAAATGGCCGGAAATCGATGTGGTGGAATCGGACAGCGGAGACGCCGAGGTCACCGCCACGGCACATGAGATCGAAATGCTGCTGGACAGCGGGCAGGAGCGGATTGTGCGGATGTCGCTCCTGGGTTTTCCTCTGGCGTACGATGCAGGGTTATCGATGCTGCGGGCCGGCGGGGAGTTGATCCCGCTGCCCACCAAGGACGGCCTGGTGCGATTGCATTGCGTGATGGATGACGATGCGCTGGAGCTATCGGCCGGCGGCTGTGTATACCGCTTTTCCCCGGCGGGCTCCGCCCCGCGCGTTGCCTTTGAAACCGACGGCAATACGGCCTGCCTGGCCAGGCTCAGGATCTTCGGCCTGCGCGCTCCCGGTTACGAGCGGAGGTCGGCGGAGGAGATCGCGGCGACGTCCTATCCGAACGAAACGGTTTATGAAAATGGCGCGTTCCGAATTTTCCCCAACCATGTTGAGGATCGGGCATACGGCGAGCCGCCCGCCTATGTGCCGTGCCGGGATGTGGTCTTTTCGCCGACCCGGGTGACGGAGGAGTTCCCCTGGCGGCACACGCCCTGGGGCGACATGACCAGGGTTATAAACCGGAGCGACCGATGGGAGGCGCCCGCCTCGCTTGGGCGCTTTCCGGATCTTCACACCGGCATCCCGACCTTTGACGCCGCTTACCGGATTGCGCTTGACGTGCTTAACAACGCGGCGGACCCGCGCTTCGCGCTGGCGGGGGAACGGGGCATGTGGTCCGCGGGCGCGTTTCAGGGCGAGGGCATGGGTTTTGGCGTGTGGCGGCGCGACAGCGCGCAGATCATCCTGAAGTGCGCCGCGCTGTACGACGGCGCGGTCACGGCCAACACCTTGCGGCACATTTTCTTCGGCGGATTTGACAACGGCGCGGACGGCATCCCCATGCCCATCATGGCCCTCGGCGACTACTTTCTGGCCACCGGCGACCGGGCGCTCGCAAAGTCGCTCTGGGAATGTGTCGCAGGGGGGCTGGAGAGGGCCGATGCGCTGTTCGATCAGGCCCGGGGCCTTTGCCGCGCGCCTCGCTCCTCCTCAAACGACGCTTTTGACGAGCCGGAAGCGGGCGGATACGCGCTGAGCACGCAGGTCTATTTTATGGCCGCCTACGAAGCGGGCGCGCGCATGGCGGGCGCGCTGGGCGAGGACGCCGCGCGGGCGCAGCGCTGGGAAAAACGGGCGGCGCTCCTGCGCGAAAACATCCGCGCGCTGTACTGGAATCCGGAATACGGCTACTATACCAGCGGCCCGGAAGGCAGCGAATCCTACGAGAAGGGTTACTGGGAAACCTGCGGGCAGGAGTGCGCGCTCTGGGACAAGTTTGACATCGCCAGACCCGATCAAAAGGCTTCCATCTTGGCGCGCCTCCCGAAAACGGCCATGACGTCCTATGGCATCGCGCTTATGCCCTACAGGGCCGACAAAAACCATTTTACCAGCGCGGTCTGGCCGGTATACTGCACGGGGTTTGCGCAGGCGGCCGCGCAGCTGGGTAGGCAAGATCTGCTGCTTGACCTGATCGCCCAGCAGGTGCGCGCCGCGGTCATGAACAAGACGTTCTACGAGGTGTTGGACTCGGACAGCGGCCTGACATGGCGCTGGCCCTCGCAAACCTGGCACGCCGCCGGATTTATCTCCATGTTCCTGTACGGCGTCTTTGGCGTCTCTTATGCGGAGGATGGCCTGTCGTTCAATCCGTGCGTCCCGGAAAAGCTGCGCGATATCTGCCTAAACGGCCTTCGATACCGCGGCGCGCGTCTTGAGATTGCGGCGCACGGCTGGGGGCGGCTTGAACGCATGGCTGTGGATGGCTGCCCGGTTCGCCTTCTTCAGCCCGGTGTGGAGGGCAATGTGAAAATAGACCTGTTCATGAGCGAAGGGGAGGGGAACCAAGGATGACCGCACTGGAACGCGCCGACGCTTTCATACGGCAAAACACCGCCTCCATCAACCCGCGCTATCGGCCGGCGTTCCACCTTTGCGCGCCCGTTGGATGGATCAACGACCCCAACGGCTTCTGCTTTTTTCAGGGGCGCTATCACCTCTTTGCACAGTTCCATCCCTACGAATCCGTCTGGGGGCCGATGCACTGGGCGCACTGGACGAGCCGCGATCTTCTGAACTGGTCGCTCCTGCCGGTGGCGCTGGCGCCTGATACGCCCGCGGACAGCTACGGTTGCTTTTCCGGCACGGTCCTGCCGGAGGACGGCGTCATGCGCCTGGCCTATACCGGCGCAATTCTGAACGAAGGCGGCGAGATGCGCCAGCGGCAGTGCATGGCCTTCAGCCGCGACGGCGTCCGCTTCATCAAATCCGAACAAAACCCCGTGATCACCGCTGCGCAGCTGCCGCTGCGCCATTCCGCCGTGGACTTTCGCGATCCGCATCTGATGGCAAGGCCCGGCGGCGGATATCGGCTGATCGCCGCCAGCCGGCGGGAGGGAAATGGCACCGTCGTCTCGTTTACGTCGGAGGACCTCAGGCAATGGACGTTCGAGGGAACGCTCTTCGACGGCATGCGCTGCATGGTGGAATGCCCCGATCTGTACGAATTGGACGGCTACCGCGTCCTCACCTGCAGCGTGGAAAAAATGCCGCCCGACGCGCTGCGCTATGCAAACGCTTACCCCGTGGTCTATATGACCCAAAGCGTCGCCGCATCCGGCGAAGCGCACTGGTCACAGCCGGCCGTGGTGGACAACGGTCTTGATTTCTACGCGCCGCAGAGCCTTCTGTGCCCGGACGAGCGGCGGGTCATGATCGGCTGGATGCACTGCTGGGGCAAGGAGGCGCCGACGAACTACCTGGGCCACCACTGGGCTGGCGTCCTGACATTGCCGAGGGCGCTCAGCATGAAGGGCGGAAGGCTTCTGCAGCGGCCCATCGACGAATTGAGCGCCCTTCGCGGGGAGCGGACCGATCTTCTCCCGTTTGAAATTGAGGGCGAAACGGTGGTCCTTGCAGCCGCCGACGCGTGTCCGGCGGAATTGACGATTGTCCTCGCGCCGATGGGGCGCGCGCCCGCCCGGCTGAACCTTCTGGACAGCGGGGAGGAGCGGGTTGCCGTTTTTTATGATCCGGAGGCGCGAACGCTGACGGTGGACCGCGGCGGTTGCGGCTATCCGATGCGCGAGGAGGGCGAGGTGGAGAAGAAGCCATGGGCCGCCGCAGCCGTCCCCGGAGAGGGCGGGGAAGTCCGGCTGCACGTCTTCATCGACCGGTGCTGCGTGGAGGTCTTTGTCGATGACGGCGCACTGACTCTGTCATCGCTGTGCTTTCCCAAGGGGGAAAACAACGGCATCAGCGTGTCCTGCGACGGGAAAGCCGCCATCCGGGGCGCCACGCTGTGGAGGCTCTCCCCCTGCGGATCAGGGGACAAATTGAAAGCACGGCGAGGTTTATAATAAGCGACCCGCCTGCGGCATTGCCGCGGGCGGGTCGGCGCATGGAAGGGCTTGGGCCGCTTCAGGGTGCGGAAGCGGCCGCCCTAATAAATCGGGTAGCCCGCCGCGTTGTAAAGCCTGTACCAATCCGCCCGCTCCAACTGGATTTCGGTCGCCCGGACGCATTCCCTGAGGCGCGCCAGATGCATGGTGCCGACGATGGGCTGCATCTTGGCGGGGTGGCGCAGAATCCATGCCAGCGCAATGGCGGTGGGAGTGGCAGAGTATTTTTCGGCCAGTTCGTCCAGCGCCAGGTTGAGCGCGGGGAATTTCTCGCGGTCGCCCACGAAAGAGCCCTGGAAGATGCCGTGCTGGAAGGGGGACCAGGGCTGGATGGTGATGTGCTTCAGGCGGCAATAGTCTAGCGCGCCGCCGGTGCGGTCCAAGGCGAAATCATCCCACTTGTTGACGGCGTAGCCGGCCGTGATCAGCGCCGCATTGGTCAGGCTGAACTGAAGCTGGTTGGCCACGAGGGCCTGAGGCAGGCAGGACTGGAGCAGTTCGATCTGCATGGCGTTCATGTTGGATACGCCGAAGAAGCGGACCTTTCCGCAGGCGTGGAGGGCGCAGAACGCCTCGGCGACCTCCTCGGGTTCGACGAGCGTGTCATACGCGTGCAGCAGCAGCGCATCCAGGTACTCGGTGCCGAGGCGGGAAAGGCTGCCGGCCACGGCCTCGAGGATGTGCTCCTTGGACAGGTTGTACATCCCCAGAGGGTGCTGCATGCAGCACTTGGACTGCACAAAGACCTCCTCGCGCCGGACGGAAAGGCTGCGAAGGCACTTGCCGAATAGCTCCTCGCAGGCGCCTCCACCGTAGATGTCCGCGTGGTCAAAGAAATTCACGCCCAGCGACAGGGCGCTGCCGATCAATTCCTCCGCCTCAGCCTGCGCGATGCCGCCCAGGCGCATGCAGCCCAGTGCGACGGCCGGAACCTTTAGCCCTGACTTCCCCAGCTCGATTGTCCTCATGAGCGATAATCTCCTTTGCTCGTCTTCCCTCCGAAATGGAAGCGATTCCAAAGAAGATTATACAGACGCCCGGGATTCCTGTCAAGAACCGGCGGGCGTGATCCTCTCAGGCCTCGAAGGGAGGCGCGCCCGTGCTGCCCCGGACGACGAGCTGGGTCGGGTACACGATTTGACGGGGGGTTTCGTAAGCGGCGGGGTCCTTGATCATGTCGTCCAGCAGGTCCACAGCCGCCATGCCCATGCGCTGCAGCGGCTGCTCCACGGTGGTCAGTTGGGGGCGGATCAGGAGGGAGTTGGGCAGGTTGTCGTAGCCGCTCAGCGAAATATCCTCCGGGATTCGCAGCCCCGTCGAGGTGATGGCGATGTAGGCGGAGAGGGCTTCGTGGTCATTCTGACAATGGATGGCCGTGGGCCGCCGGGGAGTGTTTAGGATGCGCAAGGTGGTTTCATAGGAGTTTTGCTGGTCGCTGAAGCGGTAGACCAAGGAGGGGTCCGGATCGATGCCTTCTTCCGCAAGCGCGTCCTGATAACCGCGCAGGCGCTCGTTCAGCACATAGGTATCGTGGTCGCTGGTAAGGTAGGCGATGCGGCGGTGCCCGAGCGAGATCAGATGCTCAATGACGGCCTTGGTTCCCAACCTGTCGTCGGAGTCGATCAGCATCGCGTCAGGCAGGTGCGTCTGCAGCCCGACCATCGGAATTTGTCTCTGGCGAAGCTGGCGGATCATGTCGAAGTCGCTCACTTGGCAGGAGACAAACAGGATGCCCGTGCAGCGGCGCTGGAGAATCTCCTTCAGATAATAGGATTCGCGCTCCGGGGTAAACCTTGCGCAGATCAGCGGGAAGTAGCGAAGACGGATGGAAGCCTTTTCGACCGCCTTCAGTATTTCGGCAAAGTACTGGTTTTGAATGTCCTCGATCATGACCGCGATGGTGTTGCTATGCTTTTTCCCCAACTGCGAAGCCATGTAGTTTGGCACATAATTCTGCTCCCGGATGACGCCAAGCACCTTTTCGCGGGTACGGGGGCTGGTGGACTGACTGTTGTTGAGCACCCGGGATACGGTGCTGCGCGCAACGCCCGCCAAGCGGGCGATATCGTCTATGGTAACGGGTTCGTTTTTCTTTTGACCCATGAAAACGCCTCCCGGATGCCTGGAATCGAATACAATTATAACACAATCGAGGAGCCGGGGAAACAAGACACTGTTAATTTTGGGACCAATATTCCGGTTTAAGGGCTTTCAAAGCGGATTTTCAGGTGAATTCATCACCGCAGGTGGAAGCGATCCCTCTGAAAGGCGGCCGCAGAGCGCAGGTTTACGGACACCTGAGCCGGAGAAACGAGCGGAGATACGTGCGAAAGGGGCCGCAGCAGTCGCTTTCTTCCCCTTTTCCTCGGTTTGTCCGGCCAGGCGGCACGGAAAATATTTTCGGGAACGGCTCGAAATGTTCTTGACACGCAGGAAACCGGCTGATATAATATTCGCAAAATGGAAGCGTTCCCAAATTGCATGAAATGTCGAAAAAATGAAAAGTAGGCTTTGGTATAAAATGACTATGGCCGGTGCTGTTTTTGTGGATAACGCCCAGGCAAAGAAGGTGAAAGGCGTTTTCGGGAGACAAGACTCATTGGAAGCGCGGCCACACACTCAGGATTGTCGCCGGTTCCAGCGCTCAAGGGGCCGGTCGCAATATCCCGGTGAACGGAAAACAAGAGGAGGAGATCTGGATGAAGAGGATGTTGGCCCTGACGCTGGTTCTGTTGATGATGGTGGGCTGCCTGCCCGCGTTTGCGCAGGGGGATCAGGTGGTTCTCCGCTGGATGACCAAGGTGGAGAACGAGGAAGAAGCGAAGCAGTGGCGGGAGCTGGCCAGCGACGTGACCAAGGCGTACCCCAACATCGTCGTGGAAATGGAGACCACCGATTGGTCCGGCTACTGGACGAAGCTGCCCATCCAGCTGGCGGGCGGAGACGCGCCCGATCTTCTGTACATGCACGCGCTGCGCGCTCAGGACTACTGCAAGGATTACTTCCTGAATCTGGACCCGTACATCGCCAACGACCCGTCGATCAACATCAAGGACTTCTACAGCGGCGTCCTGGGCAGCTTTACCATTGACAACTCGATCTACGGCCTGCCCTATGACTTTGGCCCGTATATCCTGTACTACAACAAGACGCTTTTTGACAAGTATGGCGTGAAATATCCCGACACCAACACGAATTACGAGGAGTTCCTGAGCGATTGCAAGGCGCTGACCAAGGACGGCAACTACGGCTTCGTGTTCTGCTCGAGCATGGACTATTACGTGCCTCAGCTGCTCAGCGACGGCGCGGAGATCATCAGCAGCGACGGCAAATTCAATGTGACGAGCGACGAGGCGGTCAACGCACTGCAGCGCATGGCGGACCTGATCAACGTGTACGGCTATGCGCCGAAGATCGCCGACGTTTCCAACACGGTGTGGAACTGGGAGATGTTCGAGGGCGGCAACATCGGCATGCTGATCGACGGGCCCTGGAGCGTGACCAACGTGCTGAACTACTGCAAATTTGATGTGGGTTACACCACCGTGCCTTCGTCCGTCAAGCACGTCACCACCATCAACGGCTCGGGCTTTGGCATCTTCGCCGGCACGAAACACCCCGACGAGGCCTACAAGGCGCTGAGCGTCATCACCGGCGCCGAGTCCCAGAAGAAGCTCGCGCAGTGGGGCCGCGCGCTGCCGTCGCGCGACTCGGTCCGCGACTACTACTACGAGTCCCTTTCTTCCCAGCAGGGCTTGGAGCAGGCCATCAAGGATTCCATTGAGATCGGAATCCCCTATTACTCCACCAAGAAGTTCCAGGAAGTCTACAGCATCTTCAACGACGAGATGGAGGCCGTTTTCGCCGGAGAGTCCACCGCAAAGGATGCCGCGGCGGCGATCCAGGCGCAGGTCGACGCGGTTCTCGGCTGATCGCGGGAGCGCCCGCGCGCCATAACGGCAGAAGGCCGAATGCATGGGCTTCCCCATGCATTCGGCTTCCCAATAAGGACGAGGAGGAAGCGCCATGTCAAGGCCTGCCCGCGGAAAGGCCAGGGTCAAGGATGATCTTGGGACGGCAATCTGGTTCATGCTGCCCAACATACTGGGTTTTCTGCTGTTTACGCTGATCCCGGTCATTGTTTCCCTGGTGATGAGCTTCTACGATTGGCCGTTGTCGGGCGAGAGGACGTTTGTGGGGCTTCAGAATTTCGCGAAGCTTCTGACAGGGGATGTCCTGTTCGCGAAGGTCGCCAGAAACACGCTTTACTATGTGTGCTTTTACGTGATCTTCAACGTGCTCGTCGCGCTGGGGCTGGCGGTATGGCTGAGCAACTGCAGGCATCTTACCTCGTTGTTCCGTTCGGTTTTCTTCCTCCCCCAGATGATCATGGTGGTGTCCTCCACCATGATCTTCAAAATGCTCCTTCAACCCGACTACGGCTTGGTCAATACCGTTCTGGGCTGGTTGGGCATCCCGGGTCCAAACTGGCTCGGCTCCAGCAAAACCGCGTTGAACGCGGTGATCTTCATCAGCATCTGGCAGGGCTTCGGTTACAATATGATCATTTTCATTTCCGGCCTGCTGGGCGTGCCGCAGCACCTCAAGGAAGCGGCTCGCATCGACGGTTGCGGCGCCGTCAGAACGTTTATCAAGGTGACGCTCCCCATGATGTCACCGTCGATCTTCTTCGCGGTGGTCATGACCATCATTTCCTCGTTCCAGGTCTTCGACCAGACCTTCGTCACCACCCAGGGCGGCCCGGCCAACGCCACCAATACGGTGGTTCTGTACCTGTACAACAACGCCTTCATGTACAACCGCCTGGGCTATGCCTCCGCGATCGCGTGGCTGCTGTTTGCAGTGATCTCCGTCATCACGATAGTGCAAATGGCGCTGCAGCGCTCCTGGGTTACTTACGACGCGTGAGAAAGGGAGATGCCAATGAACGTATGCAATATGCCATCCGTGGTGGGGTCGTCCCACAAGCGCGCGCAGGCTCTGTCGCTGATCCTGATGATCCTCGTGGCGGTGCTGTTCTGCCTGCCGCTGTTTTACATGTTGGGGACCTCTCTCAAGCCCAAGGCGGAGGCGCTCCAAAACCCCCTCGCGCTCTGGGGCTCTCGCCCGGCGTGGGAGAATTATGAGCGCGCGTGGACGTACTTCCCCTTCGGGCGGTTTCTGCTGAATTCCCTGCTCGTAGGCGGCGCGACGACGCTTCTGGCCGTCATCACCTCCTCCATGTCGGCTTACGCCTTTTCGAGGCTTCACTTCCGGGGGAGAAACACGATTTTCTACATGTACCTTGCG
This sequence comes from uncultured Clostridia bacterium, assembly GCA_937934775.1. Taxonomy (GTDB): domain Bacteria; phylum Bacillota; class Clostridia; order Christensenellales; family Aristaeellaceae; genus JAEZHK01. Next base: position 13,025 of record CALGYL010000002.1, on the reverse strand, counting down.
ACGCTGATGATCCCGCAGCAGGTCACCATCATCCCGCTGTACATGCTGCTCCGGAATTTTGGCTGGTACAACACATACTACGCGCTGATCATCCCGCCGGCCTTCACCGCCTTCGGTACGTTCATGATGCGGCAGTTCTTCCTGACCATCCCCAGGGAGATGGAAGAGGCCGGCAGGATCGACGGCTGCAACGCCATGCAGCTTTTTACCCTGCTGATCCTGCCGATGTCCAAGCCGGGCATGGCCGCACTGGCGATATTCTCCTTCGTGAACTCCTGGAAAAACTTCTTCTGGCCGCTGGTGGTGGTCGGCTCCGATTCCATGAAGACGCTGCCGATGGGCATCTACATGTTCAGCGGGCAGTACGGTACCGACTGGACCGCGCTGATGGCCGCCACAGCCATTACCGTCATCCCCAGCATCATTCTGTTTGTGCTGTTCCAGAAAAACATGGTGGAGGGCATCGCCCTCACGGGAATGGGCGGCAGATAGGATTTAGGAGGGAACTCAAATGAAAGGCCTTGTGGTAAAAAACGACGGGAGGGTGCGACTGGTAAACGACATCCCCATGCCCGCCGTTACCGAATATACCTGCCTTGCCAGGACGGTGGCCTGCGGTATCTGCAATGGTACGGACCTCAAGCTGGTCGAAGGGCATCTTAGCGGATACGATACCTATCCGGCGGTGCTGGGCCACGAGTCCGTCGGGGAAATCGTCGAGACGGGGAAAAAGGTCAGGAGCTTCAAGCCGGGGGACCGGGTGCTGCGCAGCAGCCTGGAGAACTCGAACCGGTACTTCAGCCTGTGGGGAGGCTTTGCCGAGTATACCCGGGTGGTGGACTATCAGGCGATGATCGCGGACGGGCTCCACTGCGATGAGGGCCTTTGCACCATGCAGGCGATTCCAAGCTCGATCGACCCCCAAAAGGCGGTCATGATCATCACGCTCAAGGAGGTTTACAGCGCCATGCGCCGCCTGGGCGTCCGGCCGGGCATGCGCGTGGCCGTGGCGGGCTGCGGCCCGGTGGGCCTGGCGATGGTCAACTGCCTGAAGCGGATGGGCGCGGGCGCCGTCGCCATGCTGGGGCATCACGACGACCGGCTGGCCAAGGCGCAAAAGCTCGGCGCGGATCTGGCGGTCAATACCCGGAGCGAAGACGCGGAGGAGGCGCTGAAAAGGGCGGGGATGGAGCGCCTGGACATGTACATCGACGCGGTGGGTCGAAACGCCCTGGTGAACCAGGCACTGCGGCTCGTCCGGCCCGACGACGGCGTCATCGGCGTCTACGGCATCGGCCTGGACGGGCGCACGCCGCTGGCTTTGGACAAGGCGCCTTACAATTTCTCGATCCGCTCCGTCCAGTGGCCCGTGCCGGCCCTCGAGCGGGAGGCGCACGAGAGCGTGATCGGCACCGTGCTGGACGGCGGGTTCGACTTGGACGACTACGTCACGCACGTGCTGCCGGTGGAGGCGTTCGAGGAGGGCTTCGGATACGTCAGGGATCGGAAGGCGCTGAAGGTGTCGTTATACTTCTAGAAAGGGATGCAGAAAATGGCGTACCGTTTTGAAAGAAAGCGGTTTTATGAGGAATGCGACGCATTTTATTCCACATACCCCGCGGACGTTTCCCCCGTCGAAGACGAATTGAACGAGCGTTATCGCCTGTCCCCGGACGCCTCGGCCTTCGTCCAGAAAAAATGGCTGTACGGGGCGATCGCCCGGCGTTGCGGCGTAAAGGTTTTCAGGTACAGCCCCATCTATTCCGAAGTCGTCACCGGCCGGGAGCGCTGCAGCGTGTCGTCCGGCTTTCCGCCCATCAAAGGGCTTCCGAGCTGGGTGCTGCGCAATCATTATCCGGTCGCCTCTTTTTCCGAGTGGCGCAAGCCCTACGTCGAAAACGACCTGATCTTGGCGGACATGATGGTCGATCACTCGCATCACTATGCCGATGTGGAAAGCGTACTCCAGTATGGGTATGAGGGGCTGAAGCGGCGAGCGCTGGAACAGGCGCCGGCTAGCCAAGCCGAAGCCGAATTTTTGGAAGCGGTGGGCGCCGCCTGCGACGCGGCCATCGCCCTGGGCGAGAAATTCCGGGACGAGGCCGAGCGCATGCTGGAGGGCGAAGCCGACCCGCAGGTTCGCGAGACGCTCGAAAGGGTGCGCGATACCGCGGCGCGGGTTCCCCGCTATCCGGCGCAGACCTTTTACGAAGCGCTGAACGCGGCCTGGTTCGTCCGGGAGATCTGCACCTCCCTGGAGGGATCGGGCTTTGCCGTCATGGGCCACTACGACCGGATCCTCTACCCTTACTACAAGGCCGACCTCGATGCCGGGCGAATTGCCCCCGAGGAGGCGCAGGCGCTGATCGACAACCTGTTGTCCATCACCGACGCGAGATGGGATTTGACCGTCGATTCCAGCACCAACTGCTCGCTGGTCATCGGCGGCTGCGACGCCGAGGGCAATCTGGTGTTCAACGATGTCACGCGCATGATCCTGAAGAGCTATCTGGACAACGACCTCATCAACCCGAAGCTGCAGGTGCGCATGTCGCAGGAACACCCGTTCGAGTATAAAGACCTGGTCGCGCAGATTGCCGCACGCGGGAAAAACGTGCTGTCGATCTTCAACGACAAGGTGCTCATCGAGTCGCACGTCCGGATGGGGAAATCCTTGGAGGACACCAGGCTCTACCTGGCCGGTGGCTGTCAGGAGCCGGTTGTGCACAACGAGGTCAATTCCCGCGCCTTCCTGTATCTGAACCTCCCGCAGCTCTTGGGGGCGATGCTGTTTCCAGAGCGCTGGACGCTGTGGGAGCGGGAGGGCATCATCCCGCGCTCCCTCCGGACGGCGCGCAGCTTTGATCAGTTCTACGCGCGCTTTCTGTTCAATTTCTCCCGGGTCATCGGCGCGTTCGCCGCGAGGTATCAGGGCTTTGAGCAGTTGTGGCAGCGGGTGAACCCCTGTCCGATGTTCTCCGCCACCATGACGGACTGCATCGATAACCACCTGGACGTGTCCCAGGGCGGGGCCCGGTACAACAGCAGCAGCTTTTCGCTGATCGGCATCGGGACCCTGATCGATTCGCTGTACGCCGTGCGCCAGGCCGTGTACGACGAGAAGAAGCTGAGTGTGGACGAACTGGCCCAGGTGTTGGATCAGAATTTCGAGGGCCGCGAGCCGCTGCGTCAGTACCTTATCAACCGCGTGCCCAAATACGGAAAGGACGATCCGGCGATGATGGCGTTCTCGGGAAGGGTTTTTGGCGATCTGTCCCGGCGCGCTTCCAACATCCCCAACGGCCGGGGCGGCTATTTCGAGGCGTCGCTGTTCGCCTTCTACTTCTATGAGACGCTGAAGGGGCGGACAATCGCCACGCCCGACGGGCGGCTGGCCGGCACCCGCCTCTCCAGGGGGTGCAATCCCAGCGAAAGCACCGAATCCATCGACGCCGCGACGCTGCTCAATTCGGTAAAAGCCGTAGACTACGCCGGCTATCCTGGATGCGCGGTGCTTTACATGAACCTGCCCGTAACCTATGGTAAGGCCAGTGCCGACGAGATGCGCTACATCATGGACGGCTTTCTGCGCGTGGGCGGAAACGTGATGGACTTCAATGTGGTCAATACCGAGTTGCTCCGAAAAGCGCAGCAGGAGCCGGACCGCTATCGGAACCTAGTCATCCGGGTGTGCGGATACAGCGCTCCATTTTTGGTGCTGAGCAAGGAGTTGCAGGATGAGATCATTGCAAGAAACAACCGCTGAACGGGCGCTGGTGTGCAACATACAGCATTTTTCGCTGCACGACGGACCGGGGATCCGGACCACGGTGTTTTTCAAAGGATGTAACCTCCGGTGCGCATGGTGTCACAATCCCGAATCGATTCGCCCGGAGCCGCAGCTGGCGTATGACCCGCGGCGGTGCGTCGGCTGCGGCGCGTGCGCGGCCGTCTGCCCCGCCAGGTGCCATCGCATGGAGAACGGCGTTCACCTGTTCGACCGGCGGGACTGCATCGGCTGCATGCGATGCGCCCAGGTCTGCCCGTCCAAGGCGCTGTGGGTGTACGGCACCCCCATGGACGCCTCGCAGATCCTGGAGGCATGCCTCCGGGACCGGGAACTGTACGAAATCTCCGGCGGCGGCGTGACGTTTTCCGGCGGGGAGTGCCTGCTCCGGCCGGAGTTGGCCCGGGCGCTGGGCGGAGGGCTGCGCGCGGAGGGGATAACGCTGTGCGTGGACACGGCGTTGAACGTGCCCTGGAAGAGCGCGGAGGAGCTTGTAGGCGTGGCGAACCTGTTTCTTGTGGATTTCAAGATGTTCAGCGCGGGACTTCACCGGAAGTACACCGGCGCGGACAACGCCCGCATCCTGGAAAACCTCCGAAAGCTCGGCGCCCGTTGCCCATACTGGATACGGATCCCCCTGGTTCGCGGCGTAAACGACACGTCGGAGGAGACGGCGCTCATGGCGGGCTTTCTGTCGTCACTTGAAAAGAAGCCCGCACGGATCGACCTTCTCCGGTTCCACGCGATGGGCGAATGGAAGTACGACGCCATCGGCTGGGAGAAACGCCCGTTCGAGGCCCCCGATGACCAGGCCATGCGCCGGATGGAAGAAGCCTATCGGGCGGTAGGTTGTCCCGTATTTGTGACGTAACGACAGATGCCATGTACGAAGGACTTTGACGAACAGAATGTCGGGAGGGAATATCGTTGACCAAGGAGAAGGTGATCTTGGATACCGATATCGGGACGGACATTGATGACGCGTTGGCGCTGGCCTACCTCCTGTATCAGCCTAGGTGTGAGCTGGTGGGCATCACCACACTGACCGGGGAAGCGGGCGTGCGCGCACAGATGGCCAGTGCCCTGTTGAAAGTGGCCCACCGCGGCGATATCCCCGTTCATGTGGGCTCGGAGGAATGCATTCTAACCGAACAGAAGGAGCGGTACGCGCCGCAGGCAAGAATGCTTGAAAAGTGGCCACACGACACGGACTTCCCCTGTCACGATGCGATTCATTTCCTCCAGAAAACCATTCGGGAGAAACCGGGGGAAATCACCCTGCTAGGGATATCCCCAATGAGCAATATCGCCCGGCTCTTCCTCATCGATCCGGAGATCCCCTCGCTTCTGAAAGGCTTGTATCTCATGTGCGGCAAATTTTCCGAATGGGATTTCAGACCCTGGTCGGGTGCCGCTAAAAGCGCGAAGGAGGATTGCAACAAAGCGTTCGTACCGGCGAATGTCCGGGGATTCATGGCCGGCGGCGCGCTGGAGATGAACGCTTTGATTGATCCCTATGCCACGGCCATCGTATACCAGAAGATCGCGCCGTTGCACCGCTCCATTGGCGTGGACATGACTCACCGGGTGACGATCCCCAGGGATGCGTTCATGGAGCGCTGTGGCGGCCATCCCATATTTGCACCCATCCTGGATATGGCGGGCGTTTGGTTTGAATCTAGCGACACGGTTACCTTCCATGATCCGCTTGCGGCAGTTTGCATATTCAACCCGGCGGTCTGCCAATTCACGCGGGGCAACGTCACCGTGGAACTTGGGAGCACTCTGCTGAAGGGATATACGCACTTCCAGGAGGATCCATGTGGCAAACACGAAGTGGCCTCCGGCGTCGACACTAGCCGGTTCTTTGAGGAATACTATTCCGTGTTTTGACCGGAATACAAGGTCAGATCATAACAGACCTGGTGATCCGCTCGACCAAATGAAACCGCCGGCACGACTCCAAAAGCTGTTGTACATGAAGTGCGGCGAGGTCTGCGCCTGCAGAAGCTTCATCTCCGCGCGCTGGACGAAGATCTCCTTCCCTTCGTTTTCCGCGATCAGCCGCTTCGGCCTACCGGTCATCTTGTTGTAACCGTCGTACAGGTCTCGGAACTCGTCGCTCCCGTTGTACACGATGTGTGCGCCGAAGTCGCCCCGCTCCAACAGACTGAAGGAGTCGGTCAGCGTCTTGATCGGGCGCGAAATCATCCGCATTATGAGTGAAAAAAACACGCCCACTACGCTGAAGAACAGCGCCAGCATCACGCCCCAGAAGACACCCTGCGCCCTTCCGCCGCCAAGCGCAGCTTCACTCAACTTCGCCACAAGGATCAAATTCTTATTGAAGACCGTCGTCCGCAGGTAATCCGCGTCGATCGGTCTCGCCTCGCCCTCGGCGGCGACCCTGTACATCTCTCGCGTAGCTCCGCCTCGTGCGCGCAGTTGGAGATCTTCCATTGCTGATCCCGGGTCATTAGCAGAATGCTCTCACAATAGGAGTCGTGGATTTCCTCGAGCGCCTTCCGGAGCGCCGTGTTGGATATCTTTGTAATGACAAAAAAGGCTACCTTCGGGCGCATGCTGTTGGGGTAGGCGGTGACGACCATCAGCATGCCGTCCTGCACCTGCCAGGATGTATTGTACTGCGAGCGCAATAGGTCCAGCCTGAGCGCTTTCTCCGAAATATGCTCGACGCCCTTGACCGTCCCGTAGAGCTTGTCCTGGGTGGGGATCGCGAGGTAGGAACTGTCCACGTAATCGCACAGCTCGACCCTGCTTTCCACGTTGTTGGTCGTCATCTCCATCACGCGGCTTTCATAGAAAATTTCTCGTGTGGTGTGGGATCGTGAGCGCTGAAGCCCGCGCCGCGAAGAAGAACTCATCCTCATCCGCCTGGATGATCAGGCCTCGCGGCGGTTCGCGACTTTTGGTTTGGGCGTTGGGTTGCTTTCAGTTTTCGGATGCCAGTATTCAGCTTTTCGCCGCTGACATCAGATTTACCTCTCTCTGAAAACCCTGCCATCCGATTTTTCGCAAATCTGATGGCAGCTTTTTTGATCCCTCCTGCCATCAGAATTGCCCTCTAAAAAGCAAAACGCCGATGTCAAACATCGGCGGAAGCCCCGTATTTGCTGGGTTTGTTGGCTAGGCTAGGACTTTCAAGACCAGCGCCTTCAACCACTCGGCCATCTCTCCAAGAGATAAAACCAGCATTAGCTATTATAGCGCGGTTTTTGGGCAAAGTCAATGCCCAAAATGGGGTTTTGGTGGGCCTGATGGGGTGTTTTCGGGCGGTTTTGGTGGGTTGGGACGGTTTTCATGGGGAGATTGCGGATAGGTATCGCTGATCTGGGATCAGACGTATAGAGAAAAATGGGCGGAAAAAGCAGAGACACTTTGCATGGATGCATAAAAAGGGTAATGTCAACGGATGTCAGCAAGCTCTCGTGTGTTATACCCTAAACGCTGGATCGGAATGCGCTATCCTTTGGGGGCTTATCAAGTTATGCTGGTTCTTCCATCAACAGGCGGTTTATTCCGTGGGTTCATTATCAGCTGATAATCATTTGTTCATTTTTTTCCAAGATCGTATCGCGCGGGTTAATGATCGTACTGTGTGACGTTCTGACGATAAAAATAGGTCATCAGGTCCGAATGACTTTCTGTTGACGCGGGAGAAATACTTGCTATGATAGATGCCCAGGAGGTTGTTGCCGTTAAGCTGCTCACGCTCGGCTAGCATATGCTGGCTGAAGTTTACGATTGCAATAATGATAATCGCCTGCAGGACGATGAACACGCCGGTAAATCCGACGAAGTAGCGAAAAACCGCCTTCGCCCGGCGCCATTTTCCATCCTCCGTTCCAAGCTGTCTACGATGCAATGCTGTCATCATACGTGATGCAAATCTGGGTGCAGGTCCCCTTGCCAGGCGTGCTGTCGATCGAAACGCCGCATTCACCGCCGCATACCAGCCGGATGCGCCAGCATGTGTTCGCAAGCCCGATGCGCTTGTGCTCGACGCTCTTTTGGTGCAGGTGCTCGCCGTCCGCCAGCACGGCCTGAATCTGCCGGAGCGTTTCGGGTTCGATACCGACGCCATCATCCTGGATGAGGATCTTCAGCATGGCGCCGCTCCGCTCGGCCCGAATGCTGAGGGAGCCATGGCCCCGCTTTTCGAGCCCGTGGTAGACCGCGTTTTCCGCCAGCGGCTGCAGCACCATCTTGACAATCCGCTGCCGCATCAGCGCTTCGGGAATCTGGATATCCCAGTGAAAGGCGTTGTTGAATCGAAAATCGATGATCCTAAGATACTGCTTCAGACAAACGACTTCGTCCGCCAGCGTGACCACATCGTCGCTGCGCAGCGAATAGGTGAAGATGCTGGCCATGCTGCTGGTGACATCGGCGATGGACGGAACGCCGTTTGCGACCGCCATGCCGCAGATGCACTGCATGGTGTTCAGCAGGAAGTGGGGATTCACTTGATTTTCCAGCGCGATCAGCTCGTTCTGCGAAGCGATCAGCTTCGCCTCATAGAGATTCTGCTGCACCTGCAGAATGTGTTGCGAGAATTCGGCCTGACGGTCCAACATCTGGTTGATCGCACAGGCGATACGCCCAATCTCGTTGGCGTACGGCATCGTCACGCGCTTGGTAAAACCGGAAGAAATGACGCCTTCAATCTGTTTGTGTAGCCGGCCTATCGGCGCAACCAGGCTCTGGTTGATCATACGAATCAAAATCAGCGTCAGCAGGATCATCACCAGCGCCACCACAAGCGCGAACGTGCGGAAGACCCTGTAGTTCTGCATGATCGAATCGCTGCCCACTACGCACATCAGTTTCCATCCGGTTCTGTTGACATCCCGAACGATCACGTTGGACTCGCGCATGAACTGCGCCATGTCTTCGGGTTCCGCCGCAGTCCCGCTGATCACTTCTCCGTTGGCGTCGATGAGGAAGAATTCGGAATTGGAAATGGAGGGGATGGAGCCGATCATGCCGGACAGCAGCGTGGGGTTGAGCATGACCACGACAGTCCCAATGTGCTCGCGCCAGCGGGACGGGTTTGTGAAGCGGATAGGCTGGACGTAAGCCGGAATGCGTGTCACCCCGTCGTCGCTGCGCAGGCAGAGGAACTGAGGCTTGGCGTCGTCCTCCATCAACTGTGCTTCGTACTTATCGAGAGTCGCGCGCACAGTCAGGTCAGAGTGATTGTACTGGTAGCGAATGTAATCGTCCGCGCGATAGATCGCGATGTCGTAAACACTGGGATTGGTTTCTACCACCGTGCGCACCATGTCGGACTGATACTCCCACATCGTATATAGGCTATAATCGCTGGTGGGCGTCAGGTAGTCTTGAATCAACGTCCCGTAGGAGATGTGGTACGCAACCTTCTTTACGCCCTCCATCATGTCGCTGATGTGGTCAACAGCTTGCTCGACGATGTCCTGGGTGGATTGATCGACGATCTCCCGCGTTGCCCCGGAGATGCGGAAATAGTAGTAAAACTGTACGGCGAGCATCAGGATCAACCCGGCGGTGCACGTCAGGAGGAATTTTCTGCGAATCCCCATGCTCGACACAAACCTTTTCACGGTTCAGACGCCTCCGACTCCCCCGCGCAACCCGCCAAGTTCTTTTTGTACTCCGATGGGGTACACTGGAAATACCGCTTAAAGACTTTGTTGAAGTAGGTATAATCGTCAAAGCCGACCCTCTGCGCGACCTTGTTGATGGACAGACCCTGTTGCGTCAGCAGCTGCATGGCCTTTTGCATGCGCAGTTCCGTGACATATTGGGAGAACGTCATTTTTTTATATTTGACAAAGAGGCTGCAGCAGTAGTTGGGCGCCAGGTAAAACTTTTGGGCGAGGTCCTTCAGGTACAGGCGCTGGTCGTAATGCCTCTCGATGAAGTGGAGCATGTTGACGAAGTTGTCGTCGTTGGCCTCAAGCGTCTCGCCGGGGCCGCAAAGCGAGGCCTTGCTCTCCAACCGTGCGCGCAGTTTTCGCAGTACGCACGCAGCGCTTTCCCGCGACAGCGGCTTCAGGCAGTACTCGAAGGCACCGAGTGTGATTGCCTGCTGGGCGTAGGCGAACTCCGCGAACCCGCTGAGTATGACGACCTCGCAAGGGATGTCCATATGGCGCACATGCTCAATCAGTTCGATTCCGTTGATGCCGGGCATCCGTATGTCCGTCACCAGGATGTCCGGCTTTTCACGTTCGATAAGCCGGACCGCTTCTTCGGGCGACTGTGTGGCGGCGATCACCTGAAAACCCAGGTCTGCCCGGTCGAACAGCTGCTTCATATAGACGAGCGCCCAGGGTTCGTCGTCCACGACCGCGATGGTGTAGAGATTGCTCACTCGAATATGCTCCTTTAAAGCGGGTTAGGCGATTTTTCTTCATGTATCATACAACAGAACGAAAAATGTCGCAATGTTCATGTGAGTTTATTACATGAAATCCGGTAGTTTAGTTCATTTCAGAATTTTTGGGCTTTGTGATAGAATTCTGTAAACAGAACGAAAGAGGTGTCTTGCCAGTGGAGGTAGAAAGAAACCGCGGAATGGCCAGGCCCGCCCGCCCCTCCGGCACGCTATGGCGCAGGATCTGGCGCAACCGCGCGCTATACCTGTTCGTACTGCCGACCATCCTCTATTTCGGGCTGTTCCACTACGCGCCGCTGTACGGCCTGCAGATCGCGTTCAAGGACTTCAAACCGGGCCTTGGCATCGCGGGGAGCAAGTGGGTTGGGCTCAAGTACATCTTCAAATTTATCGATTCCTTCTCCTTCTGGTCTCTTTTGTCCAACACGCTGACGTTGAGCCTGTACTGCCTGGCCATCACGATCCCGTTTGCGATCCTGCTGGCGCTGGTGATCAACTACACCCCCGTCAAATGGCTCCGGAAGCAGACGCAGACGCTCTCCTATGCGCCGCACTTTGTGTCGATGGTCGTGCTGGTCGGCATGATGAACGTGTTCTTCATGCCCAGCAGCGGCATCGTGAACGTGTTCCTCGGCAAGATGGGCATCGGGCCGATCGACTTCATGGGCGATCCGAAGCTGTTCCCGCACGTATACGCCTGGTCGCGCGTCTGGTCGCACACGGGCTACAACGCGATTCTGTACATCGCCACGCTGACCGGCGTCAGCCCGGAGCTGCACGAAGCGGCGATTGTGGACGGCGCGAGCAAGCTGAAGCGGATTCTGCACATCGATATCCCGGCGATTCTGCCGACGATGATCATCATGCTGATCCTGGAGAGCGGCAACCTGCTCAACGTCGGGTTTGAAAAGGCGTTTCTGATGCAGACGCCCGGCAACCTCACCACCTCCGAAATCATCAGCACCTACGTATATAAAATGGGCCTTCTCAACACGCAGTACAGCTATGCGGCGGCAATCGGGCTGTTCAACAACGTCATCAACCTCATCATCCTGCTGATCGTCAACCGCGTGGCCGCCAAGACGACGCAGACCAGCCTTTGGTAAGGGGGAACACGCGCATGAACACTGGTGTCGCACGCACCCGGCAGGACGTCCTATTTGACGCGCTCGTCACCGCGCTGGCGGTTCTGGCGCTGCTGGTCGCGGTATACCCGCTGTACTTTGTGCTGATCGCCTCCTTCAGCGATCCGCAGAAGATCGCCGCCGGCCAGGTGATCCTGTTCCCGCGCGGTCTCACAGTTTCCGCTTACTCGTACATTCTGCACGAGAAAAACATCTGGATCGGCTACGGCAACACGATCTTCTACACCGTCTGCTCCACGCTGTTCGGGCTTCTGGTCATCATCCCGGGAGGGTACGCGCTGTCGCGGAAGGATTTCGTGGGCAGGAACGCGATCATGATGCTTCTGACGTTCACGATGTTCTTTAGCGGCGGGCTGATCCCCACCTACATCCTGGTCAGCAACATCGGGCTTCTGAACACCCGCACCGTGCTGGTCATATTGGGCAGCGTGACCGTCTTCAACATCATCGTCACGCGCACCTATTTTATGAGCAACATCCCGGATGAGCTGTTCGAGGCGGCATCCATCGACGGCTGCGGCAATTTCCGCTTCTTCATATCCATCGTGGTGCCGCTATCCAAGACCATCATCTCCGTCATCGCGCTGTACGTGGCCGTATGGCAGTGGAATTCTTACTTCAACGCGCTGATCTACGCCACCAACCGGAAGCTTCTGCCGCTGCAAATCGTGATGCGCGAACTGCTGATCCAGGGGCAGTCGCTCACGTCCACGGAGGATCTGGACGCCGCATCCATCAAGTACATGATGGAGATCGCACAGTTGATCAAGTACGGCGTGATCGTGGTGTCCACGCTTCCGATCATTCTGGTATACCCGTTCCTTCAGAAGTACTTTGAAAAAGGGGTTATGATCGGCTCCGTCAAAGGATGATGATGCCCGCCGGGCATGTCATAGATCACTACAATCGGGAGGGGTTTGACCATGAAAACGGGCAGACGGCTGACGGGTGTATTCCTCGCGCTGGTTCTACTGATCGCTGGCGCCTTTGCAGGCGCGGAAACACCCGATTCCAACTACTACGACGCCGACGGCAATATGATTCTGCCGCTGGTCAAGGAACCCGTCACCTTCAGGGTCCTGTGGAAGAAGGACCCGCTGGACAAAGGCGCTCTGCTGGACAAGGCCATCCTCAAGGAGGCCTTTGAGAAGACCGGCATCAACTTCGAGGTAGAGGAGGTCTCCGCCACGGCGTGGGACGAGAAGGTCGCCGTGGTGTTCGCCTCCAACGACCTTCCGGATCTGATCTGCGGCGAGATCAAGAGCCTCATCAACTACACGGACCAGTGCGTGGACCTGACCGACCTCCTACCCGTCTACGCGCCCTTCACCAACCAGTTCCTCACCCAGCAGTACCCGGCGGCCGCTCGCGCCGAGGCCTTCGGCGGGCGGCTGTACAGCCTGCCGTCGATCCGGGTGAATAACCTCTACCCGTCCTTGGGGTTCTGGGAGATCAATACCGAGTGGCTCAAGCGCGTGGGCATGGAGATCCCCACCACAGTGGACGAGCTGTACGAAGTGCTCAAGGCCTTCAAAGAGAAGGACGCCAACGGCAACGGAGATCCCGGCGACGAGATTCCCTGCTCGTTTGTGAAGCTCCCGGACGACGTCGGCCTTCTGAACATGATGAACTGCTTTGGCATGATCAACGACGGCGCCAACAAATCGCAGCAATACATCATGGTGGAGAA
>CALGYL010000001.1 GCA_937934775.1 uncultured Clostridia bacterium | reverse complement strand
GCTTGTCCCACGCCTCGGTGACGTTCTGGTGCTGCGTGCTGGCAGTGCCGACGCTGACGAGGCTGACCGATGGCATCCGGTGCGATTCGCTCTACCTTGCGCTGCTGGCGGGCGCGGCGCTGGGTGTCGTGTACCTTGTGATCCGGCCGGTTCTGCGCATTCTGACCTTTCCCATCGGCTGTCTGACGCTGGGTCTTTTCGGGTTTGCGCTGGATACCGGGCTGATCTACCTGATGGGGCAATACCTGCCCGGCTTCCACGTCGCCTCGCTGCAATGGGCGCTGCTGGCGGCGCTGTTCATCTCCGGAGTCCAGACCATCGCGGGCGCGCTGAATCGGTAGATCATAATACAACGGGGCTGCCGTGCCGGATTTTGTCCGAGCGCGACAGCCCCACCGTTTTGTGGCCGCTACAGATTGAGCTTCATGTCCCCATCGTGGATCCAGCCCTTTTTCCGCATGAACTCGGAGATGATCAGCGAAAACGCGGCGGGCATCAGGAAATGCATCAACAGGATTTTCGTGAGCAAGATCGCCGGGTTTTCCCCCGTCATCACCGCCCAGGTACCGAACTGGCCCACCAGACCGCTGGTGCCCATGCCCGCCGAGGCGGAGATGTTCTTCATCTGGAAGACGGTGGTCGCGAGCGGGCCAAGGATTGCGCTGGTCAGGGTCGGCGGCACCAGGATGATCGGCCGCCGAAAGGCGTTGCCCATCTGAATCTTGGAAGTCCCGAAGCCCTGGGCGATCAGGCCGCCAACGCCGTTGTCCCGGTAGCTGGAGACAGCGAAACCGACCATGTGGCACGCGCAGCCCACCGTGGCCGCACCCGCGGCCAGCAGAAGGCCCAGGCCCGGCGTCTGCCCCTCGGGCACAGTGAACACCATCGCCGCCAAACCCGCCGAGGAAATCGGCCCGGTTAGCGTAAGGCCGAAGATCATCGCGATCACGATGCCGGCCGGGATGGGCTGGAAAGTCGTCGCCATTTCAATTAAGTGCTGCAGCGCCGTGATCGCCGCGTTGATGCCCGGCGCCGTCCAGGTGGCGATCAGGCCGCCGGTGACCAGCGTCACCACCGGCACCACGATGATGTCCACCTTGGTCTTGCCGGTAACCCAATTGCCAACCTCGGCCGCGAACACCGAAGCGCAGTACGCGCCCACCGGCCCGCTCAGCGAATAGCCGAGCGCGCCCGCGGCGGCGGAGGCCAGCATGGAAAGCGTCGAAACCTTGAGGGCATAGGCGATCGCCACGCCCACCGTCGCGCCGACGACCGGGTTGGTGGCGGAGACCATCTTGCTGTATTCGGCCAGGAATCCAAGGCCCGGAATCTTGGAAATCTGAGAGAGGATCAGGCCGATGACCAGCGAGGCGAGCAGGCCCGTGCCCATCGCACCCATCGCATCGAGCAGGTACCGCTTGTACGCCCACTTGATCGCCTTTTTGGCGCGCGACCTCGCGCCCTCGTTACCGGGCATCGCCTTGCCCTGATCAGGATTCTCCATCGGCGCACTCCCCCGCACTTACTTATTGTCCGCTATTATAATCTGTCCGGATGAACGATACAAGCATTCTTCCCGTTAATGTTCGCGCAGCTTGCCGAAAAATTGCGTTCGTGCACCCAGTTACGGGATTTCTATCCTCCCAATGCCTCGTCCCTGCCTTCAGAAAATGCAACTTCATTGTGACAGTTGAGTTTTTCCGGTTGCGCGCGTTTCCGGGATTGGCTATAATGAAAGCGAATGAAATAATGAGGTGAACATCATGGCGCTCTGTCCGCTGATTCTGATCTGTGACGACGACCCGGTGGTACACGAGTCGCTCTCCATATACTTGGACGCCGAAGGCTACGCGCACCAGTCGGCCTATGACGGCGACGAGGCCCTGAAGCTGGCCGACAGCGAACAGCCGGACCTGATGATTCTGGACCTGATGATGCCCAGGGTCTCCGGAACCGACGTGTGCCGCATGATCCGCAAGACATCAAAGCTCCCCATCATCATGCTGACGGCGAAGGGCGAGGAAATCGACCGCATACTGGGGCTTGAACTCGGTGCGGACGATTACATCGTCAAGCCCTTCAGTCCGCGGGAGGTACTGGCCCGCATCCGCGCGGTGCTGCGCCGCTTCTCCGAACCCCATTCGGAGGGTGATACCATCGTGCGTCTGCCACAGCTGGAAATCAACCTGTCCAACTACCAGGTCAAGGCGGCGGGGCAGGTCGTACCCTGTACGCCCAAGGAAGTCGAGATTCTGCACATGCTGACTGGCAGCGCCGGGCAGGTGTTCTCCCGCGAACAGATTTTGAGCCGCGTCTGGGGCTATGATTACTTTGGCGATACCCGCACCGTGGATACCCACATCAAGCGCATCCGCCAGAAGCTGCCGCAGGAGGGCGTGCCCTGGAGCCTCAAGACCGTTTACGGCGTGGGCTACAAATTTGAGGTAGATGCATGAGGCAAAGCGTCCTCTTCTCCCGTTTTTTCGCGGTGGTTATCCTGGCCATACTGATCACGGCGCTGTTCACCACCATCTTCTATAATTACATCTCCCGCACGGTGTTCACCACCATCAAGGAGAACGAATTGCTGCCCAAAGCCAAGGCGCTGGGCAGCATTGTTCAAAATTTCCGCGAAGGCTCTCTGGACAAGGGGGCCTTGAAGCAGCTACTGGCGGTGGAAAACGTGGACTCGTCGCTCCTTGGCGCGTATGTATTGGTGACCGACGAGAACATGAACACGCTGCTCATCAATGAAAACCTGCCGCAGGGCTATCTCGCCGCCATGCGGGAGGGCGCAAGGAGTGTTCTGACGACTGGCCCGCTGCAGGCAGACCAGATTCCGGCACTGCAGAATACCGGCCTGGTTGGCGTGGGCATCCCGACAAAGAGCGGAGAGATCACCACTGGCGCGGTGATGATGCTGGTGCCGCTCTATGAAGCGATGGTGGGCGCCAGTTCCTTAAACGGCGCGCTGATGATCTCCCTGATGCTGTCGCTGCCGGTGGTCACGGCGCTGGTCTATTACATCATCGGTCGCATCGTGAACCCGCTCCGGCAGATGCGCGACGTGGCCGTGGGCATGGCGGGCGGCAATTTCTCCGCCCGCGCCGACGATACCCAACGCGGCGAAGTGGGCCAGTTGGGTCGATCCCTCAACTTCCTGTCGGAGGAGCTTTCAAAGTCCATCTCGCAGCTGGTGGTGGAGAGAAACCGCCTCCGGCAGACCATCGACGGCCTGTCCGAGGGCATTGCCGCCGTGGACGCGTCGGGGAACATCACCCACCACAACCCGGCGCTGGACGCGCTGTTCCGGGCATTGCCCCGGGAGACGGGCGACGCGCGGCTGGACCTGATCCCCGACCCCACCGTCTGGGCCGATTTCGATCAGGCGGTCAAGGCATCGCAGACGGTCTCCCGCCGGCTCGCTCTGCCCGACCGCGTGCTGGGCATGACCATCACGCCGCTTCTGGACCTGGATGGGGCAGTCGCGGGCGCGGTGGGCCTGTTCCTGGACATCACCGAGAGCGAGCGGCTGGAGCGCACCCGGCGCGACTATGTCGCCAACGTATCCCATGAGCTTCGGACCCCGCTCACCGCCATGCGCGCGCTGATCGAGCCGCTGACCGAGGGCATGGTTCGGGACGAGGAGACCACCCGGCGCTACTACGCGATCATGCTCCGGGAGACACTCAGGCTATCCCGCCTCATCAACGACCTGATGGAGCTTTCCCGCCTGCAGAGCGGCCAGCTCTCCCTGTCCGCAAAGGCCATGCACCTGAGCGACATCCTGGGTGATCTGGGGGAGAAGTACACCGCCACGGCGCTCGACCGAGGCCTTACATTCGAGTGCCGCGCGGGCGAGCTTCCGCAGGTGCTGTCCAACCCCGACCGGGTAGAACAGGTGCTGGTAATCCTTCTAGACAACGCGATGAAGTACACGCCCGAAGGCGGCCGGGTGACCGTCGAAGCCGACTACAACGATGAAAAGGTGACACTGTGCGTCGCCGATACCGGCATCGGCATCGACCCCGTCGACCAGCCCTATGTATTTGACCGCTTCTACAAGGTGGACCGCGCCCACAGCGGGCTGGGCAGCGGGCTTGGCCTCTCCATCGCCAGCGAACTGATGAAGGCCATGGGCGAAACCCTGTGGCTCAAGAGCGAACCAGGCAAGGGGTCACGATTCTACTTCACGCTGAAGCGCGCCTAAATAAAGAACGCAGCCCTCTGCGTTCTTTTTCGGGAGGCCGTCGCATGGAAAGCCGCATTATAAACGACTTGAAAGACAGCTACGGGATCGCCTGCCATCAGATTGCGCTCGTTACGGGCGGGTGGCTGAATCAGAAATGGAAGGTTTCAACCGGCGAAGGCGAACTGCTGGTCAAGCAATTCAGCAGCAGGCGGTGTAGTAGAGAAAAACTGAAGCGGATTGAGTCCGCTCTGCAGCGGCAGATCCTTCTGGAAAAAGATGGCGTTCCCTGTCCGGCCATCAGGACGTGCGGAGGGAATGCCATCCGCCTGCTTGATGACGAAACGGCGTACATGGTGATGAATTTTTGCCCGGGAAAGGTTGAATGTCCCGACACCATCACAATTCCGCAGATGCGCAGCCTGGGCAGCGCCTGCGGGCGCATGCACAAAGCGTTTTCGCTCCTTCCGGCGCAATCCGTCGAAGGGTTTCCCATACGGGGCAGCCATGTGATTGATTCGCTATGGGCCAATTATCACACCCGGCTTGAGGCGTGCCCGTCAAGCGCGCCCACGGAATACCGGAAAGCCTTGCTCGCGCAGGAACCCATAATAAAAGAGCTTGACAGCGCGTTCTTTGATCGACTCCCCAAGGGGATTGCGCACGAAGATTTTGCCGCGGACAATATCCTGTTTGACACGGATCGCGTATCCGCCATCATCGATTTTGACAGAAACCATTACAGCTATGTTTGGCATGACATCGGGCGGGCCATGCTGTCCTTTGCGCTGAAAGACAATCGAATCAGCATTGAGAAAGTGCAGGCGTTCCTCGAAGGTTACGCACGGCATTTGCCCCTGACCATGCCAAACATCGCGGACGCTCTGCGGCTTTCCTGGTGCATTGAAATCCCGTGGTGGATCCAACCGGAGCTCTTCCGGGAAGACCGGGAAAAAGTAGTGCGTTTCAAAGACGAAATGCTCTGGCTGACGGAACACTGGTTCGCGCTGGACGATTTATACTAAAGGAAAACATGAATCGCTCCAAAGCGCCAAGGGGTTTACGATGCAGAACAAGGAGCCGAAGCGAGGCGACCCTTCGGGATACGCCTTCGGCGTGAAATGCAGCGCTACGCCAAAGCGGAGAGCGACACAGTTCTGCACGAAAAGAACCAGCGCAACGAGTGATTCATGTTTGGAGTTAGTATTATTACGCGCCTGAAAACGCGAACGACGCTTCGCTTCCTCTCCATCCTGAATACAGAAGGCTCTTCGGTTTTCGATGCTTGAAGCGCGCATGAATCCATGCGCGCTTCATATGATTTCGCCCTTGTTCCGCCATCTGTCAGGCTGGCCGGGTATAACTTCTGGACGAAAGGAACGTATAGGCGAACACGACGAGAAGCACAATTGCCGCGCCGGAAAGCGTGAGACCGCCCGGCCATTCCCCGAGGAACAGAAAGCACCAGGTGGGGTTCAGTATGGGCTCCACGTTGGCGACGATCGCTGCCGACACCGGGGAAATGCCGCCCTTCATCCCGGCGCTGAAGAAGATGTACCCAAGCCCCAGACAAACGCCCATCAGCGCAGCCATGGACCACTCCAGAGGATTGGCGCGGATTGCCGGGTCAAAGGGCATGAACAGAAGCAGCGCGCATCCGATCAGCGCGCCAAGATACGTGAAGCTCGAAGTGTCGCAGTCGTCCCGCTGCCCGGCGAGGAACATCACCGCATAGGTGACGGCAGATGCCAGGCTCAGGAGGTCGCCCAGCATTCCGCCGCTTTGAAAACCCTGCCAAAAGCACAACAGGATGCCCACGCCCGCCGCCATCACCGTGCCCAGTTCCAGCCGGCTGGGGCGCTTATGCCGAAAGATCACGAAATAGAGAATTACAAAGATGGGCATCGCGTACTGCAGCACAATCGCGTTGGCCGCGCTGGTAAGCTTGTTTGCAAAGATAAAAAGAATCGCCGTCGCCAGTACGGCGCCCGCTCCGATCCAAGTTCCACGCGTCAGCTTCGGCCGGAAACTGCGTCTGGAAATCCCGATCAGAATGACGGCAATCAGCGACCGGAAGCCCACGATGGAGATGGCGTTCCAGGGCACCTTTTTGGACAAGACCCCGGCAAAACTCCAGATAGTACAGGCCAGGGCGATCTGAAGGATCGCTTTGGGCATCAAAAAACCCGTTTGGTTTTTTGATGCAAAAGAAGAAGCGCTGCGCGCGCCTGAAATCCTCACGGATTTCCGTGCGGCGCGCTGACTATTTGTACTGTTTCTGCCATCAGTATGCGAACTGATGGCAGAAACACGCTTCCGACGCGCTGGTCGCCGGAAGCGATGGAAGCAGGACGGGGCTTTGTTGATCGTCCGGGCGATCTGAAGGATCGCTTTTGTCTTATGTTGCATCGCTCAACCCTCTTTGGTAGAGTTCATGAACCGCTCCCTTATTGGGGCGGCGCCTGCTTCAGGACTCCTTTGTCCATCAGGTACTCCGCCTCCCCGGCCTTCACGCGGCCGCCGGAGAGCAGTGTCTTCATCATCGCCTTGTCGATCTCCGGCAGGCCCGATTTCTTCAGCGCGTCCCGCCAGACGGTGAACTTGCAGCCTTCCTTCCACCGGGAGCAGCCGAAGGCCTTTGAATTCTCCGTCACCTCGCCATGGCCGCAGAGCGGACACTTCTCGCCCAGCTTCGCGGATTTGGGTTTGCCGGCGCTGCGCTTGCCCTTGGCGGCTTCCCGTTCAAAGTGCGCCTCGGGCGCGCGGACGGCGGCTTCGGTCAGAAACGCGCCGTAGCGCCGGATGCCCTCCATGAAGCGTTCGGTCAGAACCGCCATCTTGTCCTTGTCCGTCTGCCCCGCGATGTCATAGAGCGCCTTCTCCCACCGCCCGGTGGTCTCGGGCGAGGCGATCTCCTCCGGCGCCACCGAAATGAGCGACTGCCCCTTTTCGGTGGACAGGATCGCGCGGCCCTTGCGGGACACATAGCCCACGTCGATCAGCCGCTCGATAACGGCGGCGCGGGTGGCGGGCGTGCCGAGTCCGGAAGCCTTCATCCGTTCCCGGAGTTCGTCGTCGTCGATCAGCTTCCCCGCATGCTCCATCATGGCCAGCAGCGACGCGTCCGTGTGGGGCGCAGGCGGTTTGGTCTTCTGCTGTTTAACCGCGACGCCCTGCACCTTGCGTGTTTCGCCGGGGGCGATGTCCGGAACCGGCGGCTCTTCCTTTTCCTCCGGCGCGTCCCGGTACAGCGCGCGCCAGCCCTCCGCCTTGGGCGTCGCGCCCGCGGTCTTGAACGAATGCGCCGAAACCATCGTGATCAGTTCCGCCGATTCGTATTCGTAATCCGGGTAGTAGGCGGCGATGAGGCGCCTTGCGATCATGTCAAACAGCTTTTTTTCCGGCTCCGGCAGGCGGCTGAAGTCCGCCTTGGACCCGGTGGGGATGATTGCGTGGTGGTCGGTAACCCGCTCGTCGTTAAACACGCGGCCAAACGACCTGGGTTTATCCAGCGCCGACGCCACGAAACCCTGATAACTCTCCGGCAGCGCCTGCATCGCCCGTTTCGCGCCGGGAATCATGTCCCGGGGCAGATAGCGGCTGTCGGTTCTGGGGTAGGTGATCAGCTTGTGCTGCTCATAGAGCGACTGCGCAAGCTTCAACGTCTTGGCGGCTGAAAGCCCCATCAGCCGATTGGCGTCCCGCTGCAGGCTTGTAAGGTCGTAGAGGAGCGGCGGCGGCGTGCGCCTGAGCTCCCGGGATGCCTCCGAGACGACGCCGGTCTTCCCGTAAACCTCCGCCTTCACGCGCTTGGCCGTCGCCTCGTCGAAGGTGCGCGGCTCCTTCGTCTCCGGGTCCATCCACAGCCCTTCATAATCGCCGAAATTGGCGCGGATCTCCCAATACGCCTTCGGATCAAAGGCGGCGATCTCCCTGTCGCGCTGGACGATCAGCTTCAGCGTGGGCGTCTGTACGCGTCCCACGGACAAAAGCGCGCCGTAGCGCAGCGTAAAGGCGCGGGAGGCGTTCATGCCCACCAGCCAATCGGCCTCCGAGCGGCACCGGGCGCTTTGGTACAATGCGTCGTATACCTGCGAGGGCTTCAGGTTTTTCATGCCCTCCCGGATCGCCTGATCGGTCATGGAGGAGATCCACAGCCTCGAAACCGGCTTTTTGCAGCCCGCCTGGTCGTAGATCAGGCGGAAGATCAGTTCGCCCTCCCGCCCGCTGTCGGTGGCGCAGATGATCCGGGTAATCGAGGCGTCCCTCATCCATTTTTTGATGGTGGAAAACTGCGCGCGCGTCTTGGGCAGCACCTTGGTTGGAATGGTTTCCGGCAGGATGGGCAGATCCTCGGCACGCCATTTTTTATATTTCGGGTCGAGCTCGTCCGGGTCGCACAGCGCCACCAGATGGCCCAGCGCCCAGGTGACCACGTAGCCGCCGCCGGTAAACGCGCTCTCCACCTTGGTTTTCGCGCCCACCACCCGGGCGATGTCCCGGGCAACCGACGGCTTTTCGGCCACAATCAGCGTATCGTCAGCCATTTTCACTCCAGGAGGCAGCCGCGCTCATATGGCTGCCCATCACGTAATAATCGATCCAGATGTCCCGCTTCACGTCGCTCCCGGCCTCGGTCAGAAGCTGCGCGGTTACCTCCACCGCGCCGAAGGGGCCGATGTCCTTGGGCGTGGCCAGAAGCGCCACGTCCTGATCCGACGGCGACAGCCGGAGGCGCACCCAGTCCGCCCCCAGAATGCCCGGATTCTTCACCGTCACCCGGTAGGTGATGATTTCATAGTTGGCCGGGTCGAGCTGGGTGACTTTTCTGTACTGGTCGGAACCCATATCGCCGGACAGAATTGCGCCCGCGATGGTATCAAAGGCGGCCTGCTGCCCTGTCGCGGGCTGCGCGTCGGCGAGAACGCCGCCAGGCCTCATCCCCGTCCCCGCCACCAGAATGGCCAGAATCACAAGCACCGCCATCGTCAGAATGGTCAGCACATTGGCCAGTTTACGCATGGAATCCGCACCCCCGTGGAAACATTTCCTATATATCTTACCATGCGCCGGGGCATCTGTCCATATGCACGGTGGGGTTCTCCGACGGGAAGTCCGTTCCAAATCCGGAGTGCGGCCGGTCACTTCAGAAGAAATTTTGGTGATCCGGCTTCGCTCCTTCGGCCTGAGCAGGGGCATTCATTCCCGCGTTGGCCACGACGTTTGCCTCGCCTCCGGTTGTATTTGAACCGGATTTCATGTATAATAGGGTATTGTATCATAGGGAAGGAGGCGGCCCCATGCCTGAAAAGCTGGTCCTGGTGGATGGCAACAGCCTGATGTACCGGGCCTACCACGCGCTGCCGCCGCTGGACAATGGCGAAGGCGTGCCGACCAACGCGGTGTACGGCTTTTTTTCCATGCTGCTCAAGGCGCTGGCGGATGAAAAGCCCGGCTATTGCGCCGTCGCGTTCGATCCCCACGGTCCGACCTTCCGCCACGCGGACTACGAGGCTTACAAGGGAGACCGCCCGCCCACGCCGGACGACCTGCGTCCCCAGTTCCCCATCGCCAAGGAGCTTTTGCAGGCGATGGGCATCAAGATCCTGTCGGTGGAGCGCTTCGAGGCCGATGACCTGCTGGGCACGCTATCCAAAAAAGCCGAGCAGGCGGGCCTGGATTCGGTTCTGATCACCGGCGACCGGGACGCCTTCCAGCTGACCGGCCCCCACACCTCCGTTCTCTACACCAAGCGCGGCATCACCGACACCGTTCGTGTGACGCCCGAGTATATTCTGGAAACCTACGGCGTGACACCCGTTCAGCTGATCGATATGAAGGGCTTGATGGGCGATTCCTCCGACAACATTCCGGGGGTCCCAGGCATCGGCGAAAAGACCGCCTCCAAGCTGGTCGCCCAGTACGGCAGCCTGGAGAAGGTGCTGGAGACCGCGCAGGCAGAGCAAAAGGGCAAGCTCCGGGAGCGGCTGATGGAGTTTGCGGACCAAGCCAGGCTCTCGAAAAAGCTGGCCACCATCGTGCGGGACATGCCGGTGGAGGTAGACTTCACGGAATTCCGGCTGGGCGCGCTGGACGGCGTGGTACCCGGCCTTGAGGCCTATAAACTCAAGAGCCTGATTCCGCGCCTGAAGCAGTTCACGGTTTCGGCGGCCCCCGCCGAAGCGGATCAGCCGGAGGCGCCGGCGTCTGCCCCGTGGCGCGAAATCGCGCGGTTTGACGACGCGGAGGCGCTGGGCAGATGGGCTGCGGCCAACAAAGCGGGCGCTGTCGCGCTCGTTCCGGACGAAATTCTCACCGCCGCCTGCGCAAGCGGCGCGCGGGCGAGCGTCAAGACCGGCGGCGACCTCCTCAGCGCGGGCCTCGACGAAGGCGACGCGCTGATCGCGCTGAAACCGATCCTCGAATCAAATGAAGAAAAGATCCTGCCCGACGTGAAGGCGTTCCTGGGCGGAATCGCGCCGCTGGGCCTTGCATTGAACGGCCCGGCCTTTGACGCGCGTCTGGCGGGGTACGTGCTGGATTCTTCTCGGAAAAAATATACGCTTGCCGCGCTCACCGAGGGCGGCGGCTATGACGCGCATCCCGCGTCCTCACTGATGGAACTGGCTCGCGCCCAGAAGGCGGGGCTGGAAGAAACCGGCATGGCGAAGCTCTACCACGAAATCGAGTTGCCGCTGTCCCGCACGCTCTATGACATGGAGCGGGAGGGCTTTCTGGTGGACCGGGAGGAACTGACGCGGCTGGGGTCCAGTTACGCCGGGCACATCGCGGAGCTGACTGAGAAAATCCACGCCTATGCGGGGTTCCCGGTCAACATCAACTCCACCAAACAGCTGGGCGAACTCCTGTTTGACACGCTTAAGCTCTCCACTGGGCGCAAGACCACCCGGGGCTACTCCACCGACGCGGAAACGCTGGAGAACCTTTACGACGCGCACCCGGTGGTGCCTCTGATTCTGGAATACCGCAAGTACCAGAAGCTGAACGGCACCTACATCGAGGGCCTGCTCCGGCAGCAGAGCCACGACGGCCGCATCCACACCAGCTCTGATCAGACCGCCGCTGCCACCGGGCGCATTAGTTCAGTGGCACCGAACCTGCAGAACA